>NZ_JBFABB010000027.1:0-66734 GCF_040640035.1 Micromonospora sp. NPDC023633
GGCCTCGGCCGGGTCGAGCGCCGGCGGTGCCGGCTGGGCGGCCAGCGCCCGCAGGTCGACCCAGCGCCAGGCGGCGAGCACCAACGCGCCGCCCGCCCCGGCCGCCCAGGCCGCGTCGGGCAGCCCCAGCCCGGCGTACGGGGTCAGCACGGCGGCGGCGCCGCCCAGGCCACCGGCCGTGACGCTCCACCGGCGTGCGGACCGCCGCAACCGGCTCAGGCTCCGGAAGTACCGCGTGCGCTCGTCTGCCACCTCTGCCTCCTCGACCCGGCCGCTCAGCCGGCGGCGGTGGTGTCCCCGGTGCCGCGCTCGCGGCCCATGCTGGCGCGGATCTCGTCCAGCCGGGCGGCGGCCGCCGGGTCGGCGGCCGGCGCGGCGGGCTGGGTCTGCTGCGCGGCCGGTCGTTCCTGCTTGCCGCCGAGCTGCTCGCCGGCCATGCTCGACCGGATCTGCTCCAGGCGGGAGGAGCCGGCCGAGTCGAGGGTTGCCTTCTGGATCTCCAGCATGCGGCCCTCGACGGAGTTGCCGGCCAGCTCGGCGCGGCCCATCGCCGTGGCGTACCGCTGCTCGATGCGGTCGCGCACCTCGTCGAGCGAGGGCGTGTTGGCGGGCGCGGTCAGGGCCGACATCGACTCCAGCGAGCGGGCCACGCTCTCCTGCATCTTGGCCTGCTCCAGCTGGCTGAGCAGCTTGGTGCGCTCGGCGAGCTTCTGCTGGAGGATCATCGAGTTGTTCTCGACCGCCCGGCGGGCCTGGGCGGCGGCGGCGAGCGCCTGGTCGTGCAGGGTCTTGAGGTCCTCCGTGGCCTGCTCGGCCGAGACCAGCTGGGTGGCGAGGGTCTGCGCGGACTGCTCGTAGCGGCCGGCCTCCGTCTCGTCGCCACCGGCGCGGGCCTTGTCGGCGAGGACCAGTGCCTGGCGGGCGTTGGCCTGCAACCGCTCGACCTCGGACATCTGCCGGGACAGCTTCATCTCCAGCTGCCGCTGGTTGCCGATCACGGCGGCGGCCTGCTGGACCAGCGCCTGGTGCTGGCGCTGGGCCTCCTCGATGGCCTGCTGGATCTGCACCTTCGGATCGGCGTGCTCGTCGATCCTGGCGCCGAAGAGCGCCATCAGGTACTTCCACCCCTTGACGAACGGGTTCGCCATCTTTGCGTTGTCCCCTCAGTAGCGTCGCTCCGCCTCGACCGCGCCGGTGCTCCCGGCCGGCTCCGGCGCGGCAGTGGCTCCATCGTCCCAGCCGGACGCCACCCGGGCGTCCGTACCGGCGAGCGAAGCGAGCGCCGACGCCGTCCGCGATCAAGGGTACGCGGCGCGGTCGAGGCCGACCACGTGGCGAGAAAGGGGGTGGCTCAGGCGGCGCAGACCACGTCGCGCTCGCTGCCCCGGACCCGGGAGCTGCGCAGGGTGGCCTTGAGCGGGGAGTCCTGGCGGACCTGGACGGCGACCGTGCCGTCCGAGCTGACCTGGTGGACGCCCCGACCGGCGCTCCTGCGCACGGCGACGGGCGCGGCCGGCTCGTCCTGCACCGGCACCAGCACGCCGGGCATCTGCTCGGCGAGGGCGACGGTGTCGCTGACCTCGCGCAGCAGCTCGGACAGGCGCGCACCGAGGGCGTCGCAGATCGCCGCCAGCAGCTCGCTGGAGGGCTCCTTCTGGCCGCGCTCGATCTCGGACAGGTAGCCGAGGCTGACGTTGGCGGCGGAGGAGACCTCGCGCAGGGTGCGGTGCTGCCCCTGCCGGCGCGCCCGCAGTGCGTCACCGATCACCCGGCGTAGCAGGACCATTCGCACCTCCCCCTGAGGGACACCACTCGTCCACGCGGCCCGTCCGGCGTGTCGAGCCGGACCGGTCGCCGGAGTCTTCCCGCAACCGTACCCGTTACGGGCCCCCACGACATCCCACCCCGCCCCTCGGATCGCGGCAGACCGGTCACCGGCGCCCCACGCCAGCCGCCTCGGCCCGCCCGCCGTCGGCCTCCGCCGCGTCGGTGTCGTGGATCCGCGCGGCGAGCAGCCGCAGCGCCTCGACGACCGCGGCGGAGCGGACGTGGTCGCGGCCGCCGTCCAGGTCGAGCTGCCGGACGTCGGTGCCGGACGGCCCGGCCACCGCGACGTAGACCAGCCCGACCGGCTTGCCGTCCTGCGGTTCCGGGCCGGCCACCCCGGTGGTGGCCAGGCCCCAGTCGGCCCCGCACTGGCGACGCCCACCCTCGGCGAGGGCCACCGCCACGTCCGGGTCGACCGGCCCCCGGTCGGCCAGCAGATCCTCCGACACGCCGGCGAGCCGCGCCTTGAGCTCGGTGGCGTAGACCACCAGGCCGCCCCGGAAGACCCCGCTCACCCCGGCGATCTCCACGATCGAGGCGGCCAGCAGGCCGCCGGTGAGCGACTCGACGGTGGCCAGGGTCTGGTGCCGCTCCGAGAGGCTGTGCACCACGCCGGCCGCAGGACTCCCGACCGGCCGCGCTCCGTCTGCGTCGATGTCCATGTCCCGGATCCTTTCCCCGCCCTGCCTGCCCTACTCATCCTCCCCCGACCGGCGTGGGCGCGGGCGGGCACCCCCGGTGGCCCGTCCGCCTCCGCCGCGACGGCGCTGGCGACGGGACCGCGACGGTGCCGGCGTCGGGAGCGCGACGGCACCGGACCGGGAAGGGGGCCGGGCTGACGGGACGGGCGCGGGTCAGGCGGCGGGGCGGCGGATCCGGAGGGCCTGGGCGACGTAGTCGAAGCCGGTGAGCACCGTGACGCCGACCGCGGCGGCCATGATCCACGGGCCGACGGCGGCGAGCGCGGCCGGCATCGGCCACAGGTACCACGTGATGGCCAGGATCTGGAGCGCAGTCTTGATCTTGCCGCCCCGGCTGGCTGCGATCACGCCGTGCCGGATCACCCAGAAGCGCAGCGCGGTGATGCCCAGCTCGCGGACGAGGATCATGGCGGTCACCCACCAGGGCAGCTGGTCGTACCAGGAGAGCAGCAGCAGCGCGGCCCCGGTGAGCGCCTTGTCCGCGATCGGGTCGGCGACCTTGCCCACCGAGGTGACCAGGGCGAACCGGCGGGCGATCCAGCCGTCCACCAGGTCGGTCGCGGAGGCGACGGCGAAGACCAGGCAGGCGACCATCCGCCAGCCGCCGTGCGTCATCGCGGAGATGACCACGGACGCCGCGAAGACCGGCACCAGGGCCAGTCGCAGCGCGGTGAGCGCGTTGGCCGCGTTCAGCACCGGCACCCGGGCCACCACCGGCGCGGGCGTCGAGTCCGTCGCCCCGGTCACCGTCGCCCCCTGCTCCGGCCCCCGTGGCGCACCTGGCACCCCACCACGTGGCTCCCCCGCTCCGTCCGGGCCCGCCGTCACCGTGTTGCGCCGGGCGCAGCCGAGATCATCTCATCCGGGACCGCGACGAGGTCCACCCCTTCGGTGCCCGTGACCGTGGCCCGCACCAGGTCGCCCGGGCGCAGCGCGGCCAGGTCCACCCCGGCGCCGGACGGGGCGACGAGGGTGGTCGAGCCGTCGACCTCGGGGGCCTGGTGGGCCGCCCGGCCCTCGACCACGCCGTCGTCGACCGAGTCGACGAGCACCTCGACCGTCGAGCCCAGGCGTTCCTCGGCCCGCTGCGAGCAGAGCTCGTCGGCGAGCGCGCTGAGCCTGTCGTAGCGGCGCTTGACCGTGGCGGCGGAGACCTTGCCGGGCAGCCCGGCGGCCTCGGTGCCGTCCTCGTCGCTGTAGTCGAACACCCCGATCGCGTCGAGCCGGGCCTCGGTCAGGAACCGGACCAGCTCCTGGTAGTCGGCGCGGGTCTCGCCGGGGAAGCCGACGATGAAGTTGCTCCGCGCACCCGCGGCGGGGGCCAGCGCGCGGGCGCTCGCCAGCAGCTCCAGGAAGCGGTCGGTGGAGCCGAAGCGGCGCATCCGGCGCAGCACCGGCTCGCTCGAGTGCTGGAACGACAGGTCGAAGTAGGGCGCCACGCCGGGCGTGGTGGCGATCGCCTCGACCAGGCCGGGGCGGGTCTCGGCCGGCTGGAGGTAGCTCGCCCGCACCCGGACGATGCCGTCGATCGCGGCGAGCTGGGGCAGCAGCTTCTCCAGCGCCCGGGGGTCGCCCAGGTCCTTGCCGTAGGAGGTGGAGTTCTCGCTGACCAGCACCAGCTCGCGTACGCCGGTCCGGGCCAGCCACTCCGCCTCGGCGAGCAGCTCGTCGGGCGTGCGGGAGACGAACGCGCCGCGGAAGGCGGGGATGGCGCAGAACGCGCAGCGCCGGTCGCAGCCGCTGGCCAGCTTGAGCGAGGCGACCGGGCCGGTGTCGAGCCGGTGGCGCAGCACCTGGCGCAGGTGGGCGGGGGTGTGCTCGTCGGTCTCCGTGACACCCCGGACCGGGGTGCCGTGGCCGGGCAGCGACACCCCGCTGTCCCGCCGGGAGACCGGGGTCAGCGGGAGCAGCTCGCGCCGGTCGCGCGGGGTGTGCGCGCCGATCCGCTCGCCGGCGACCACCGCGTCCAGCCGGGCGGCGATGTCCGGGTAGTCGTCGAAGCTCAGCACCGCCTGCGCCTCGGGGAGACTGTCGGCCAGCTCGCGGCCGTACCGCTCGGCCATGCAGCCCGCGGCGACCACCTTGGCGCCGGTGTCGGCGGCGGCCAGCAGGGTCTGGATGGAGTCCTGCTTCGCCTTCTCCACGAAGCCGCACGTGTTGACGACCACCACGTCGGCGCCCTCGCCGTCGGTGGTGACCTGCCAGCCGTCGGCGTGCAGCCGGGCGGCCAGCTCCTCCGAGTCGACCTCGTTGCGGGCACAGCCCAGGGTCAGCAGGGCGACCCGGCGGCCGTCGGTGGCCGACGGCTCCAGGTCGTTACGCGGCGACGGACGCGCCGAGCTCGAGTCGGACGACGGACGCGCCGGGCTGGAGTCGTCGGAGGAGGAGGTGGCAGACACCATCCGAGGGTACCGGGCGGTCGGGTGGCGGCCGTCAACGGCGGGCCGCCCGCACCGGCCGCCGCACACTCCCCGCCGGCCCGGCCGGCTCAGAGCACCGCCGCGCCGACGCCCACCAGCCGGTCGAGCAGGAAGACCTCCGTGCCGGCCAGGCCGGTCGAGCAGAAGACCGAGACCTGGTCCGCGCCGGTCCGGCCGGGGACGGCGCCGGCCAGCACCGCCCCCAGGTCGCGCAACCGCCCGGCGTACGCGGGCAGCGTCGCCAGCATCGGCGGGTCGTACGCGGCGGCCTGCGCCGGCGAGTCGGTGACCAGCAGGCCGGCGGCGTCCAGCAGGTCGGTGCCGAACTCGTGCCGGTCGACCTGCTTGAAGCCGACCGCGTTGACGTGGGTGCCGGGGGCCAGGTCGGCGGCGTCGAGCACCGGGGTGACGGCGGTGGTGGCGAGCACCACGACGTCGCGGTCCCGGACGGCCGCCCGCGCCGAGTCCACGGCCCGCGCCGGCACGCCCAGCTCGGCGCGGACCCGGGCGGCGAACGCCTCCCGCCGGGCGGCGGAGCGGCTGTGCACGGTGACCTCGCGCAGCGGACGGACGGCGGCGACGGCCCAGACCTGGGTCCACGCCTGCCCGCCCGAGCCGATCACGCCCAGCGTGGCGGCGTCCGGCCGGGCCAGGGCGTCCACGGCGACCCCGCCGAGCCCGCCGGTACGCCGGGAGCCCAGCTCCGCCCCGACCGCCACCGCCCGGACGGCCCCGGTACGCCCGTCGTGCAGCACGACCACCTGCTCGCCCTCCGGGTGCCCGAACGTGTCGTACGAGCGGAAGCCGTACCACTCACCGGTGAGATGGCCGGCGGTGAGCACCATCCGTGCCCCGCCCAGCGGCGCGGCGGCCCGGGGCGGGGCCACCAGGCGGCCGGCGTACGCGGCGAGCAGGGCGTCCCGCATCGCGGCCACCGTGGTGGGGGCGTCCAGCGCGGCGGCGACCTCGGGATCGGAGAAGAGCAGCGGCATGGACCCGATACTGCAAGTTGAAGCAAGGTTCAGGTCAACCGGTGGTGGCCCGACTCACCCCGGGCGCCGTCCAGCCGGTGCTAACGTCGGTCCTGGCGGCCCGAGGGCCGCCCCGGACGAGTGGTGGGCGTACCCGGTCAGGCCAAGACGCCCCGCGTGTGTGTATACCGAGCCCACTCGTCCCGGCCCCGACGGTCCGGGCAGCTACGCGAAGGTGATCCGCCATGGCCTGGATCGTGTTGGTGATCTCCGGACTTCTCGAGACCGCGTGGGCGGTCGCCCTCGACCGCAGCGCCGGCTTCACCCGGCTCGTCCCGTCGCTGGTCTTCGGGGTGACCCTGGTGCTCAGCATGGCCGGCCTGGCGTACGCGCTGCGCGAGATCCCGGTCGGCACCGGCTACGCCGTCTGGGTCGGCATCGGCGTGGTCGGCACCGCCGTTGTCGGCATGGTGGCGCTGGACGAGCCGGCCAGCCTGCCCCGGATCGCCTGCCTGCTGCTGGTGGTCGCCGGCGTCGTCGGCCTGAAGGTCCTGCACTGACCGGCGTCGCGCCGGGCGAGGCGTGACGAACCACCACAGTGGGTAGAGCTGTGCCTGGCACCGGAAGGCTCTCACCCACGGAGGCAGACATGGCCGACATGCACTCGACCGCCCGCCCGCGCACCAACGCCGCCCGCATCTGCACGATCCTGGGCTTCGTCTTCGCGGTCCTCGCGCTCCTGCTCAACCCACTCATCTTCGGCGTGATCGGGCTGGTCCTGGGCATCGTCGGCGCCGTGCTGGGCGACAAGCCGCTCGGCTGGTACGCCGCGGCCGCCAACGTGGTCGCCATCGTCCTCAGCCTGCTGATCATCAACGCGATCGTCAACTGACCCCGCCGCTCCCCCAGCGGAGAACGGGCCCGCCGGCGAGCCGGCGGGCCCGTCGCGTGCGCGGCGCCCTCCCGCCAGCGGGCGTCGGCGGGGCTGGTCCCCGCCTTCCCGCCAGGGGGGGGCGGGGGGGGCTAGTCCTCGCCGCCGCGCAGGCCGGCCAGGACCTCCTCCAGCTCGTCCGGCTTGACCAGCACGTCGCGGGCCTTGGAGCCCTCCGACGGGCCGACCACGCCGCGGGTCTCCATGAGGTCCATCAGCCGCCCCGCCTTGGCGAAGCCGACCCGCAGCTTGCGCTGGAGCATCGAGGTCGAACCGAACTGCGAGGTGACCACCAGCTCGACCGCCTGCACCAGCAGGTCGAGGTCGTCGCCGATCTCCTCGTCGACCTTCTTCTTGTTGTCCTGCGCCGGGGCCAGCACGTCCGGGCGGAACTCCGGCTCGCGCTGGTCCTTGCAGAACTTGACCACGTCGGCGATCTCGCGCTCGGTCACCCAGGCGCCCTGGATCCGGATCGGCTTCGAGGCGCCCATCGGCAGGAACAGTCCGTCGCCGCGGCCGAGCAGCTTCTCCGCGCCCGGCTGGTCGAGGATGACCCGGGAATCGGCCAGCGAGGAGGTGGCGAACGCCAGCCGGGACGGCACGTTCGCCTTGATCAGGCCGGTGACCACGTCGACCGACGGGCGCTGGGTGGCCAGCACCAGGTGGATGCCGGCCGCGCGGGCGAGCTGGGTGATCCGGACGACCGAGTCCTCCACGTCGCGCGGGGCGACCATCATCAGGTCGGCCAGCTCGTCCACGATCACCAGCAGGTACGGGTACGGGCGCATCTCCCGCTCGCTGCCCGGCGGCGCCTTGATCTCGCCGTTGCGCACCTTGCGGTTGAAGTCGTCGATGTGCCGGACCCCGTTGGCGGCGAGGTCGTCGTAGCGCATGTCCATCTCGCGGACGACCCACTCCAGCGAGTCGGCCGCCTTCTTGGCGTTGGTCACGATCGGGGTGACCAGGTGCGGGATGCCCTCGTAGCCGGTCATCTCGACCCGCTTCGGGTCGATCAGCAGCAGCCGCACCTCGTCCGGGGTGGCCCGGGTCAGGATGGACACCAGCAGCGAGTTCAGGCAGGACGACTTGCCCGCGCCGGTCGCGCCGGCGATCAGGATGTGCGGCATCTTGGCGAGGTTGGCCACCACGTAGCCGCCCTCGATGTCCTTGCCGAGCGCCACCACCATCGGGTGGTGGTCGCTGGTGGCCGCCCGCGACCGCAGCACGTCGCCGAGCGCCACGTTCTCCGGATCGGTGTTCGGGATCTCCACCCCGACCGCGCTCTTGCCCGGGATCGGGCTGAGGATCCGCACGTCGGGCGACTTCACCGCGTACGCGATGTTGCGGGAGAGCTGGGTGATCCGCTCCACCTTGACGCCCGGTCCCAGCTCCACCTCGTAGCGGGTGACGGTCGGCCCGCGGGTGAAGCCGGTGACGGCGGCGTCCACGCCGAACTGCTCGAAGACGCCGGTGAGCGCGACGATCACCTCGTCGTTGGCCTTGCTCCGGGACTTCGGGGCCGCGCCGCTGCCGAGCATGTTCGCCGGCGGCAGCGTGTAGTCGCCCGCCAGCCCGGTCAGGGCGAGCTGCTCGGCCCGGGTCGGGGCGGGCGAGTGCTCCGGCGGCTCGGCCGGCTTGCGGCTCGCCGGGACCCTGCCCGGGGGCTTGCGGGGCAGCACCAGGGTCTCCTGGAGGTCCACCCCGTCGAGGTCCTCGTCGAACTCCTCCGGGTCGAGCGGCGGCGGGGCCGCCCGCTTCGTCGCGCGCTTGCGGGGGGCGGGTTTGGCGGGCGCCTCGTCCGTCTCCTCCACGACCGGGGCGATCCGGGTGCCGAACAGCAGGCCGAGCCGCTCCGGGACCTTGTTGATCGGGGTCGCGGTGACCACCAGCAGGCCGAAGACCAGCAGCAGGATCAGCAGCGGCACGGCCACCCAGGCGGTGACCGCGCGCTCCATCAGGCTGCCGACGCCGGCGCCGACCAGGCCGCCGGCGAAGTCGCGCTGGCCCGCGTCGGCCGGGTCCTGCCCGATGTGCAGCATCGCGGCGGTGGCGACCAGCATCGAGGTCCAGCCGACCAGGCCCCGGCCGCGGTGCTCGGGATCGACGGGCTCGCGCATCAGCCGCCAGGCGCCGATCATCAGCAGCACCGGCACCACGACCGAGATCGCCCCGAGGAAGAGCCGGAAGGTGTCGGCCAGCCGCGCGCCGACCGGGCCGGCGCCGGAGAACCAGACGGCCACCGCGCTGAGCAGGGCGAGGCCGAAGACCAGCAGGCCCGCGCCGTCGCGGCGCTGCTCCGGGTCGAGGCCCCGGGCGGAGCCGGCCTGCCGGAAGGCCCAGCCGAGGCCGTGCGCCAGCCCCATCCACAGCGCGCGGGCGGCCTGCCCGACGACCAGCCCCGGACCCGGCCGGGCCGCCGGCCGCCGCCGGGGCGCCGCGCGGGCGGTCTTCTTCGCCGGCTGACGGGCACGACTGTTCGTGGTGCCACGCGGCGACGCGCCGCGTCGCCGGCTCGCCTGAGAGGTACGGCCCGCCATAGCATCAACCTAATGGCGTGACCCGGCAGATCGCCGCCTTTCCGGGTCGTGTCCGCGTGTCGCAGCGCGGGCCCCGCCGCGTCGCGTGATATCTGCCTCAGAAGGGATGCCCCCATGGCGTCGCCGGGAATCGAGGACGGTCGGGACGGCCCCCTGTCCGGGCACCCGGGGGCGCTGGAACCGCTGACCGGCGAGCTGATCGCCGCCGTGCTGCGCAGCCGGGGCTACCGCGTCGAGGCCGACGCCGACGGCGACCTGGTCGGCCGCTGGGACGACAGCTCGATCTGGTTCCTGCGCCCCGGCACCGCCGGGGAGGTGCTCCAGGTCCGCACCCTGACCGCGCCGACGTTCCCGATCGAGTACGTGCCGGCGCTGCACGCCTTCTGCAACGCCTGGAACCACGACCGGCTCTGGCCCAAGGCGTTCGTGCACGTCGAGGACGACGGGCGGGCCCGGGTCTGCGGCGAGGTCATCACCGACCTGGAACGCGGCGTCACCGCGCACCAGCTCGACCAGCTGCTCGACTGCGGCATCGCCACCGGCTGCCAGCTCGCCACCGAGGTGGCCCGGCTGCCCGGCGGGGTGGTGGCGTGACGGGCCGCGGCGGGGACCTGGCCGGTCGCGGCCTCGACCCGTTCGGGCTGCCCGGCTGGTGGAGCGGGCTGCGGCGCGGGGGCCGGGCGCCCGACCCGGCGCTGGCCGGGGCGCTGGCCGACGCCCGGGACACCCCCGACGGCGAGGCCCGCAGCAGCGAGCTGGAACGGATCGCCGCGCACGCCGACGCCACGGGCGACGACCGGAGCGCGCTGGCGGCCCGGTTCGCGCTGATCGAGGCGTACCTCCTGCACGGGGAGCGGTGGCGGCTGGTCGAGCCGGTGCGCCGCTGCCTCGCCGCCACGGACCGCCGCCCCGACCTGCTGGCGGGCGACGAGGCCGAGCTGCTGCGGCGCTACCGGCGGCACGCGGTCGAGGCCCTGCTCGGCTCGCCGCGGGTCGGGCTGGACCAGGCGCGTGCCATGCTGGACGACCTCGCCGCGCGCGCCGCCGACGACCCGGCGGCGGTCGCCGAGCTGCGCTGCCGCGTCGCCGACCATCTCGGCGACGAGCCGACGGCCCGCCGGTGGTACGACAAGTGGTCGACGGCCGACCCGGGGCCGGTCGGCGGCTGCCCGGACTGCGCGTCGGCCCGCCGGGCGGAACTGCTCGCCGGGTGGGGCGACCATCCGGCCGCGCTGGCCGCCCTGGCGGACACCCCGCACGACGCCGTCGACTGCACCGAGCAGCCGGAGCGGACGCTGGCCGCCGGGCTGCTGTCCTGGCTGCGGGCCGGGGAGCCGGAGCGGGCGGCCGAGGCGCACGTCCGGGCGTACCGGCGGCACCGGCGGGAGCGGGCCGCCTTCCCGTTCCTCGCCGCGCACCTGCGGTGGTGCGCGCTGGCCGGGCACCCCGCCCGGGGCCTCGACGTCCTCGCCGAGCAACTGCCCCGGCTGGACCGGCCGCACGACGACCTGTCCGCGATGGAGTTCGCCGCCGCCGGGGCGCTGGTCTGCGCCCTGGCCGTGGAGGCGGGGCTCGGCGGCCGGACGGTGCACCGCCCGGCGTACGGGGTGCGGCCGGCCGCCGAGCTCGACGTGGCCACGCTCGGCGCCACCCTGCTCGGGGTGGCCACCGCGCTGGCCGGCAGCTTCGACGCCCGCAACGGCACCGGCCACCAGTCCGGCCGGATCGCGTCCTGGCTGGCCGAGCGGCCCGCCGCCGCACCGGTGCCCCTGCCGCCCGACGAGGCCGGCGACGACGCTGGCGACCCGCCCGACGAGGAGCCGCCGGACGGGGAGCCCCGCCCGCTGAGCGTGGCGATGATCACCGCCGCGCTGGACCGGCGCGGAGACCGGTACGCCGTGGACGACCGGGGGGCCGTGACGGGCCGCTGGGGCGAGGCGCTGATCCAGTTCCGGCGGGCCGGCGAGCGGGGCGAGATCCTCCAGGCCCGGTCCGTGGCGAGCCGCCGGCTGCCGGCCGACCGGCTCGTGGAGGCGTACGCCTTCTGCAACGCCTGGAACCACGACCGGCTGCTGCCGAAGGCGTACGTGCACGAGCAGGAGGGCGAGCTGATGCTGGCGGGCCACGTCGCCACCGACCTGGCGCACGGGGTGGCCCCCGCCCAGCTCACGGTCCTGCTCGACGCGGCCGTGGAGACTGCCGTCGCGTACGCCGAGGCGGTGGCCGCGCTGCCCTGACGCCGCCGGCCCGGCGCACGGCGACGCCCGCCGGCACACGGGGTGCGGGCGGGCGTCGCGGCGGCGCGGGTCAGACCTCGACGACGGTGGGGACGATCATGGGCCGACGCCGGTACGCGTCGTTCACCCACCGCCCCACGGTGCGCCGGACGATCTGCTGGAGCTGGTGCGGGTCGGTGATGCCGTCGGAGGCCGCCCGGTTCAGGGCCTCGGTGACCAGCGGGATCACCGGGCTGAACGCCTCCGGGTCCTCGGAGAAGCCCTTCGCCGACAGGGTCGGGCCGCCCACCACCTTGCCGGTCACCGAGTCGACCACCACGGTGGTGGCGATGAACCCGCCGTCGCCGAGGATCCGGCGCTCGGTGAGCAGCGACTCGCTGACGTCGCCGACGGCGAGGCCGTCGACGTAGACGTAGCGGCTCTTCACGTGCCCGACGAGGCTGGCCCGGCCCTCGACGAGGTCGACGACGTCGCCGTCCTCGCAGAGCACCACCCGGTCGGGGGCGACGCCGGACTCGATGCCGAGCCGGGCGTGCGCGCGCAGGTGCCGCCACTCGCCGTGCACCGGCATCAGGTTGCTGGGACGGACCACGTTGAGCAGGTAGAGCAGCTCGCCGGCGGGGGCGTGACCGGAGACGTGCACCTTGGCCACGTCCTTGTGCACCACCACGGCGCCGGCCCGGGCCAGCCGGTTGATCACCCGGTAGACCGAGGTCTCGTTGCCGGGCACCAGCGACGAGGCGAGCACCACCGTGTCGCCGGGGGCGATGGTGATGTGCCGGTGGTCGCCGCTGGCCATCCGGCCCAGGGCGCTCATCGGCTCGCCCTGCGAGCCGGTGGACATCAGCACGATCTGCTCGGGCGGCATGTTCGTCGCCTCTTCGATCCCGATGACCAGCCCGGCCGGGATGTTGAGCAGCCCCAGGTCGCGGGCGATGCCCATGTTGCGGACCATGGAGCGGCCGATGAGGGCGACCTTGCGGCCGTGCTCGGCGGCGGAGTCGAAGACCTGCTGCACCCGGTGCACGTGCGAGGCGAACGACGCGACGATGATCCGCCCCTTGGCCTTCGCGAAGATCGAGTCGAGCACCGGCCCGATCTCCCGCTCGGGCGTGACGAAGCCGGGGATCTCCGCGTTGGTGGAGTCCGAGAGCAGCAGGTCCACGCCCTCGGCGCCGAGCCGGGCGAACCCGGCCAGGTCGGTGATCCGGCCGTCCAGCGGGAGCTGGTCCATCTTGAAGTCGCCGGTGTGCAGCACCAGGCCGGCCGGCGTGCGGATGGCCACCGCGAGCGCGTCGGGGATCGAGTGGTTGACCGCGAAGAACTCGCACTCGAACGGGCCGAGCCGCTCCCGGCCGCCCTCCCGCACGGTCAGCGTGTAGGGCTGGATCCGCCGCTCGGCGAGCTTCGCCTCGACCAGGGCGAGGGTGAACTGGGAGCCGACCAGCGGGATGTCGGGCTTGTGCGCGAGCAGGTAGGGCACCGCGCCGATGTGGTCCTCGTGGCCGTGGGTCAGCACGATCGCCTGGACGTCGTCGAGCCGGTCCAGGATCGGACCGAAGTCGGGCAGGATCAGGTCGACCCCGGGCTGCTCGACGTCGGGGAAGAGCACCCCGCAGTCGACCACCAGCAGCTTGCCGTCGTACTCGAAGACGGTCATGTTGCGACCGATGGCGCCGAGCCCGCCGAGCGGGATGATCCGCAGCCCACCCTCCGGCAGTGGCGGGGGCAGTTCCGTCTCGAAGTGCGCCTCGGTCACGCGTCCACCTCATTCTGCGACGCCGGCATCCGGCGTCCATCGTGTCGTTGGGTCATTCGGGCAGTTCCAGGCCCGCCGCCGCGCTGTCGGCGCGGAGCTGGGCGATCTCGTCCTCGGTGGCGTCGACCAGCGGCGAACGCACCGGCCCGGCGGGCTTCCCGGCGGCCGCCAGGCCCGCCTTCACCAGGATCACGCCCTGGGTACGGAAGATGCCGGTGAACAGCGGCAGCAGCCGCCGGTGCAGGCTCAGCGCGGTGGCGGTGTCCCCCGCGTCGTACGCCTCGATCATCTGCTTGGTGAGCGCGCCGGTGAAGTGGGTCGAGGTGCCGACCACGCCGACGCCGCCCACGGCCAGCGAGGGCAGGGTGAGCGAGTCCTCGCCGCTGTAGAAGGCGAGGTTCGTCCGGCTGGTGACCCAGCTCGTGGCGGTCAGGTCGCCCTTGGCGTCCTTCACCGCGACGATCCGGCCGTGTTCGGCCAGGCGCACCATCGTCTCGGTGTCGATCGGCACGCCCGCGCGGTGCGGGATGTCGTAGAGCATCACCGGCAGGCCGGTGGCGTCCGCGACGGCGGTGAAGTGCCGCAGCAGCCCGCTCTGCGGCGGCTTGTTGTAGTAGGGGGTGACCACGAGCAGGCCGTGCGCGCCCGCCTTCTCGGCGGCCGCGGAGAGCTCGATGGTGTGCCGGGTGTCGTTGGTGCCGACCCCGGCCACGACCTTGGCGCGGTCACCGACGGCCTCCACCACGGCCCGGATCAGCTGTTCCTTCTCCGCCTCGGTGGTGGTCGGCGACTCGCCGGTGGTGCCGTTGACCACCAGCGCGTCGTTGCCCTGCTCGTCGACCAGGTAGCTGGCGAGCCGCGCGGCGCCGTCGAGGTCGAGCGAGCCGTCGGCGGTGAACGGGGTCACCATGGCCGTGAGCACTCGCCCGAAGGGGCGGGACACCGCCCGGGCGGGCGTGTCAGGGTGGTCGTGCGTCATGCCACCAACCTAGCGGACGACCACCGACGCCCCGCCGGGGAAGGGCTCAGGACAGCTCGGCGTGCGGGCTCGCCGCGACCTCGGTGCCGTCGGGCAGGGCCGAGATGACGAAGTCGGCGAAGACGTTCGGGGCGACGCCCTGGAGCTGCCGCAGGCACTCCACCGCCAGCTCGCGGATCTCCACGTCGGCGTGCTCCGTCGCGCGCATGGCGATGAAGTGCCGCCAGGCCCGGTAGTTGCCGGTGACCACGATGCGGGTCTCGGTGGCGTTGGGCAGCACCGCCCGGGCCGCCTGGCGGGCCTGCTTGCGCCGCAGCGTGGCGTTCTCCACGTCGGCGAAGCGCCGCTCCAGCCCCTCCAGCAACTCGTTGTACGCGCGCACGCTCGCCTCGGCGGCCTCCACGAACTTCTTGTGCAGCTCCGGGTCGTCGGCGATCACCGAGGGCTCGACCATGGCGGCGTCGCGCTCCGGCACGTACCGCTGGGAGAGCTGGGAGTACGAGAAGTGCCGGTGCCGGATCAGCTCGTGGGTGAAGGAGCGGGACACCCCGCTGAAGTAGAAGCTGACCGAGCCGTGCTCCAGCACGCTCAGGTGGCCGACCTCCAGGATGTGCGCGAGGTAGCCGGCGTTGGTGGCGGTGGCCGGGTTCGGCTTCTTCCAGCTCTGGTAGCAGGCCCGGCCGGCGAACTCCGCGAGGGCCTGGCCGCCCTCGGCGTCGGTCGACCACGGCACCTCGTCGGGAGCCTCGAAGTGGGTCCACGCGATGAGCTTGACCTGGGGCTGCACCATCTCCGGCATTCCTGGCACTGTAGTGGCGTGGACCCGGCCCGCCCAAGCCAGGCTCGCCCGGTGCAATGTCGATCACGGTGCAAGGTCGATCACGGTGCAAGGTCGATGACGGTGCAACGTCGATCACGCGGCCGGGCTGTCGAACACGCGGGGCGCGCCTCGTTCCGCTCTCGGACGCCGCGACTGGCGCACGGGCCGGCCGGCGACGCGGGCAGGGCGGGCGGCGAGGCTCAGACGTAGAGGGAGGTGAAGGGTGCCCAGGGGAGGTTGCGCAGCACCGAGAAGGCCAGCCAGGCGGCCAGGAAGACGCCGATCGCCCGGGAGCTGATCCGCAGCTCGGGCAGACGCCAACCGAACGCCTGCCGCCCCGCCCAGGCGACGAAGAGGTAGGCCAGGAAGGGCAGCGCGAAGACGAAGAGGAAGTGGTGCCGGGCGGCGGCCGGGAGGTCTGCGTGCAGCACGTACCAGAGCGCGCGGGTGCCGCCACAGCCCGGGCAGTCCAGCCCCGTGGTGAGCTTGAGCAGGCAGGTCGGTGCGGCGTCGGGCGCCGAGCGCGTGGGGTCGCTGAGCAGCGCGTAGCCGATGCCGGCGGCGACGCAGCCGAGCGCGGCCAGCGGCACCGCCCAGCGCGGGGAGCGCTCGTAGAGACGGACGACGAAGCGGGTGAGCCGGTCCGGCTCGGGCACCGGGTAGTGCGGCACCTGGCCCGCGGGCCATCCGCCGCCCGGCGGCACCGGAAACTCCTGGGGCGGGGCCTCGACCCCGCCGGCCTGCGGAGGCGGCTGAGGGGCCGGTCCGTCAACGCTCGTCACGTCGCTCACCGTACACCGGCCACGCCCGCCAGCGCGGCGGCCAGCGGGACGGCCAGGTCGCCGGCGGCGGGCGGGGCCACCGCGTCCAGGCCCAGCCAGCCGGCGAGGCGGTGCAGCTCGGCGGCGAGCGCCAGCGCGGTCTCGCCCCGGTCCACGCCCGGCTCGCCCCAGGCGGCCGGCACCAGCAGCACGCCGGCCTTCCGGTCGGCCTTCAGGTCGACCCGGGCGGTGAACCGCTCCCCCTGCAGGAACGGCAGCACGTAGTAGCCGTGCACCCGCTGCGGCGCGGGCACGTAGATCTCGATGCGGTAGCTGAAGTCGAAGAGCCGCTCGGTGCGGGCCCGCTCCCAGACCAACGGGTCGAACGGGCTCACCAGGGTGTTGCCGCGCACCCAGCGGGGCAACCGCGCCCCGGCGTGCAGCCAGGCGGGCCGCCGCCAGCCCTGCACGGCGACCGGCAGCAGCTCGCCCGCCTCGACCAGGTCGGCGATGGCCTGCCGGGCGCCGGCCACCGGCAGCCGGAAGTAGTCGCGCAGCTCCGGCTCGGCGGCCACCCCGAGCGACCGCGCGGCGATGCCCACCAGCGCGCGGTGTGCCTCCGCGTCGGTCGGCGTGGGCGCGTCGAGCACGGCGGCCGGCAGCACCCGCTCCGGCAGGTCGTAGCGGCGGGCGAACGACGTGGTGCGGTCGGCGGCGGTGACCTCCCCCGCCCAGAACAGGAACTCCAGCGCCCGCTTCACCGCCGACCAGTTCCACCCCCAGTTGCCGCTCTCCCGGGGCGCGTCGTGCTCGATGTCGGCGGCCGTGAGCGGCCCCCGGGCGGCCACCTCGTCGCGCACCCAGGCGACCAGGCCGGGCTGCTCCTGGGCGATCCGCCGCATCCCGCCCCAGGACTCCGAGCGGGCCCGGGCCATCCGCCAGCGAAGTGCCGGGTGCAGCCCGACGGGGACCAGCGACGCCTCGTGCCCCCAGTATTCGAACAGCTCCCGGGGGCGGCGGTAGGCGGCGTCGTCGAGCAGCGCGGTCGGGTAGGGCCCGAGCCGGCTGTAGAGCGGCAGGTAGTGCGCCCGTTGCAGCACGTTGACCGAATCCATCTGGATCAGCCCGACCCGGTCGAGCACCCGACGCAGGTGCCGGCGGGTGGGCGCGCTGGTGGGCGCGGGGTCGGCGAAGCCCTGGGCGGCGAGCGCCACCCGACGGGCCTGGGCGAGCGAGAGCGATTCCGGTGCGGCCATCGTCGGGCACCCTATTCCACCGGTACGACACCGGTGCGGACGCTGGACCGATCACCCGGCGGGGCATAGAACGGACGCATGCTCACGATCCGCCGCGAGGAACCCGACGACGCCGAGGCGCTCGCCCGGGTGCACATCCACGGCTGGCAGGCCGGCTATGCCGGGATCATGCCCGAGGAGGTGCTGCGGCGGCTCAACGTCACGGCCTGGGCGCAGCGCCGCCGGGACCTCGGCACCGCCGACCCGGAGCACCCCTTCACCACCCTGCTCGCCGAGGTCGACGGGACGCTGGCCGGGTTCACCACGTTCGGCCCGTACCGCAACAACCAGGACCGGGCCGACCTCGACCCCACGCACGGCGAGGTGCTGGCGATGTACGTCGAGCCGGCCCGCTGGGGCGACGGCACGGCGCGGGCGCTACTGGCGGCGGCGCGGGCCGGGCTGGTCGAACGGGGCTGGTCCGACTACCGCGTCTGGGTGCTGGCGGACAACCACCGGGCCCGCCGGTTCTACGAGCGGGCCGGGCTGTCACCGGACGGTGAGCGGTCGACCTATCCGGTGCCGCTGGCCGGCGGGCGACCGCCGGTCGGGCTGGTCGAGCTGCGGTACGCCGGGCGCCTCGACGGCTGACCCGGCCGGCCCCGCCCAGCGGCGGCTGATCCGGCCGCCGTCGCCCAGGCGACGGATGGGCAGGAACGCCAGCAGCGCCAGGCTGATCCAGACGTAGGTGTTGCTGCCGAGGAAGCCGTCGAGCCCGGTGAAGTCCTTCTCCCAGGCCCAGACGATCCGGCTGATCAGGAGGCCGTACCCGACGACCGCGGCGCCCAGCAGGACGCGGCGTGGGCGGCTGCCGGCGGGCGCGGCCATCCCGTTGTCGACCAGCAGGATCAGCGCGGGCAGCAGCCACACCAGGTGGTGCACCCAGGTGACCGGGCTGACCAGGCACATCACCGCGCCCGTCAGCGCCAGGCCGGTCGCCTCGTCGCCGACGGCCACGGCGGCGCGGGAGCGCCAGGCCCACAGCGCCAGCGTGGCGAGCACCAGCGCCAGCCAGGCCAGGGTGCTCGGGTGCTCCGGGTTCAGCCGGGCGACCACGCCGCGCAGCGACTGGTTGGAGACGAACGCCAGCTCACCCACCCGGCCGGTGTTCCACAGCGCCTCCGTCCAGAACTCCCGCGAGGCGTCGGGGAAGAGCGCGGCGGCCAGCAGCGTCACGCCGGCCGCGGTGGCCATCGAGGTGACCGCGGCCCGCCAGCGGCCGGTGACCAGCAGGTAGACGATGAAGATGCCCGGGGTCAGCTTGATCGCGGTGGCCAGGCCGATGCCCACGCCGGCCCACCGGTTGCCGGCCGGCAGCAGCCGGAGCAGGTCGATCGCGACCAGGAAGAGCAGCAGCATGTTGACCTGGCCGAAGTTGACCGTCTCGCGCATCGGCTCGTACGCGGCGGCCAGGCAGAGCGCCACGGCGAGGACGAACCAGCGGGTCCAGCCGGAGCGGCGGGAGATCGGGTCGACCAGCCACCAGAACAGCACGGCGGTGACCAGCACGCTGGCGGCCACGCTGACCGCGATCGCCGCCGCCCACGGCAGGTACGCCATCGGCAGCATGACCAGGGCCGCGAACGGCGGGTAGGTGAAGCCGTACTGGGTGCCGGGCTTGAGGAAGTCGTAGATCTCCCCGCCGTCGTGCACCCACCAGGTCAGCGCGCCGTAGTAGACCTTGAGGTCGAAGAAGCCGTGCCGGACGGCCGCGACGGACAGGAAGGCGGTCACCGCGACGGCGAGCGTGACGACGCAGACGACCTGCTGGATCGTCCGTCGGGGACCCTGCGCCACCATCGCCTCCCTCGCCCTGCGTAGGCTCACGTCCCATGGCTCTCGGGTACGTCCGCCCGGCGCGTCCGGAAGACGCCGGCGAGATCGCACGCATCCAACTCGCGACCTGGCGGGTCGCCTATCGTCGGATCCTGCCCCGGCACGTGCTCGACAACCTGGACGAGGCGTGGCTCGCCCGGCGGTGGAGCGCGGCCGTGCAGGAGCCGCCCTCCGGCGCCCATCGGGTGCTGGTCGCCGTCGAACAGGCCGAGCAATCGTATCTGGTGGGGTTCGCCGCCTCCGGTCCGGCCGACGCCGAGGCCCTCGCCCCGGGCGAGCCGGCGGAGGTCCTCGGGCCGGACGTCGCCGCGGTGACGGACCTGCTGGTCGAGCCGCGCTGGGGTCGGCGGGGGCACGGCAGCCGGTTGCTCGCGGCGACCGTCGACCTGTGGCGTTCCGACGGGTTCACCCGCGCGCTGGCCTGGGCCTTCGACGCCGACGCGGCGACCCGGAAGTTCCTCACCAGCACCGGCTGGGAGCCCGACGGCGCGGCCCGCGCGCTGGACGTGGAGGACATGCTCGTCCCGCAGGTGCGCCTGCACGTGGCGGTGCCCACGGACGCGGACCCCGCGGACGCGACGCCCGCCGAGGCGACGCTGCCGGACCTGGCGCCGGGTGGGTCGTCGGCGCCGCCCGGGGACTGACGACACGGGCGGTGGCCCCGGCCCGGACCGCACCGGATCGTGGTCCCCGGCCCGCCCGAGCCGGCGGAACGCCGGACACTGTCGGGGGCGTCGCCTACGGTGACCCCATGGTCGCGGTGACGGCGTCCACGAGAGGGAGGCACCGGGCATGTTCGCGGACACGAGGGCGTGGAGCAGTTTCTCGGTGGACGACACCGGCCGGGCCGAGCGGTTCTACGCCGACACGCTCGGCCTGCGGGTGTCGCGCGACGACGCCATGGGCGGCCTGCTGACGCTGCACCTCGCCGGCGGCCGGGACGTGATGGTCTACCCGAAGGAGGACCACACCCCCGCGGCCTACACGGTGCTCAACTTCCCCATCGACGACGTCGACCGGGCCGTCGACGAGCTGACCGCGCGCGGGGTGCGATTCGCGCACTACCCCGGCCTGCCCCAGGACGAGAAGGGCGTCATGCGCGGCAACGGGCCGACGATCGCGTGGTTCACCGACCCGGCCGGCAACATCCTGTCGGTGATCGAGGAGGGCTGACCCCGCCTCCCGAGCGGGGCGCCACCCGCGGTCGCCGAGCCGTCGCGGCGCGGCGGTGCCCGCCGCCCGGCGGGGCGTCAGTAACGCGCGGGCGCGAGGAGCTCGACGACCAGTTCGTCGTCCTCCATCGCCCCGGTGGGCACGAAGCCGAGGCTCGCGTAGAGGCGGGCGGCCTGGGCGTTGTCGGGGTGGTAGGAGAGCCGGACGGGGCGCCCGCCGTCCTGGCCGCCCAGCCACGGGGCCAGGGTGCGCACCGTCGCCCGGCCCACGCCCCGGTCCTGCTCGGCCGCGTCGACCACCATGCCGCCGATCCACCGGGACCCGTCGTCGTCGACGCCCCACATGACGTGCCCGACGACGGTCTCGTCCGCGTACACCGCCAGCGAGGTCCACACGTCGGAGCGCATGGTCAGCAGCAGGTAGCGGGCGGCCAGCGCCGCCACCCACGCGCGCTGGTCGTCGCGCGGGGCGACGTCGGCCACCGCCCGCCAGTTGTCGTCGTCCACCGGGCGCAGGGTGATCCGGCGCCCGGCCCGGTCGGAGAGCCCAGAATCGATCATCCGGGCAGCCTAGGGGCCGCCTGCTGCCGCCGCGACGGGTTTGCCCGTCAGTCGAGCAGGGCGTCCAGGCCGACGGTCAACCCGGGCCGGCCGCGGACCGCGCGGACAGCCAGCAGCACGCCGGGCATGAACGAGACCCGGTCGTACGAGTCGTGCCGGATGGTCAACGTCTCCCCCACGGTGCCGAGGAGCACCTCCTGGTGGGCGACGAGGCCGGTGGCGCGCACGGCGTGCACGCGTACCCCGTCGATGTCGGCGCCCCGGGCGCCCGCGACCTCGGCGGAGGTGGCGTCCGGCATCGGGCCGAGCCCGGCCTCGGCGCGGGCCGCCGCGACCAGCCGCGCGGTGTGCGTGGCGGTGCCGCTGGGGGCGTCCAGCTTGCGGGGATGGTGCTGCTCGACGATCTCGACCGACTCGAAGTGCCGGGCGGCGCGGGCGGCGAACTGCATCATCAGCACCGCGCCGATGCCGAAGTTGGGGGCGATGACCACGCCCAACTCGGGCTTGCGGGCCAGCCAGCCGCGCACCCGCTCCAACCGCTGCTCGGTGAAGCCGGTGGTGCCGACCACCGCGTTGATGCCCTGGTCGATGCACCAGTGCAGGTTGTCCATGACGACGTCCGGGGTGGTGAAGTCCACGACCACCTCGGCCCCGGCGTCGGACGCGGCGAACAGGCCGTCGCCCTGGTCCACCATGGCCACCAGTTCCATGTCGGCGGCGGCGTCCACCGCCCGGCACACCTCGATGCCCATCCGTCCCCGGGCGCCCAGCACGCCGACCCGGATCAGCTCGTCCGGGCTCTTCTCCTGCTCGTCAGTCACGGGGCACAACCTATCCCAATCGGGACGCCCGCACCCGGGCGGACCGGCGCCGGGCGGTGGTGCGGGGACGGGTCAGCGGGCGGAGAAGTCGTTCGCGCCGAACGGGCCGACCACGGCCAGCGACATCGGCCGGCTCAGCAGCTCGGCGGCCAGGGTGTTGACGTCGGCCACGGTGACCGCGTCGACCCGGCCGAGCAGTTCGTCGACCGGCATCAGGTGGCCGTAGAGCAGCTCGCCCTTGGCCAGCCGGCTCATCCGCGAGCCGGTGTCCTCCAGGCCCAGCACGAACGAGCCCTTGCTCATCCCCTTGCCGCGGGCCACCTCGGCCTCCGTCAGGCCGTCGGCGGCCACTCGGGCCAGTTCCGCCCGGGTCAGCTCCAGCACCTCGTCGACCTTGCCCGGGGCGCAGCCCGCGTAGACGGCGAAGAGGCCGCTGTCGGCGTACTGGCTGGCGTAGGAGTAGACCGAGTAGGCGAGGCCGCGCCGCTCGCGGATCTCCTGGAACAGCCGGCTCGACATGCCGCCGCCGAGGATGTTGTTGAGCACGCCCAGGGCGAAGCGCCGCTCGTCGAGCCGGTCGATGCCGGGGCAGCCGAGGATGACGTGCGCCTGCTCGGTCTCCTTCGGCTCCACCAGGGTGGTGGCGGGCTTCGTGCGTACGGCCGGGGTGGCCGACCGGTGCGACGCGGGCGCCGCCGGGTCGGTGTCCAGCGGGGTGCCGTGCAGTGCCTGGCGGACCAGCCTGACCACCGTGGCGTGGTCCAGGTTGCCGGCGGCGGCGACGACGATCTGCGGGGCGGTGTAGCGGCGGCGGTAGAAGCCCTGGATCTGCCGCCGGGTCATCGGGGTGACGGTCTCCTCGGTGCCGGAGATCAGTCGGCCCAGCGGGTGGTCGCCGTAGACGGCCCGGGCGAAGAGGTCGTGCACCTCGTCGCCGGGCTCGTCGTCGTGCATGGCGATCTCCTCGAGGATCACGCCCCGCTCGGTCTCCACGTCGGCCGGTTCCAGCACCGAGTCGGCGACCAGGTCGCACATCACGTCGATGGCCAGCGGCAGGTCCTCGTCCAGCACGCGGGCGTAGTAGCAGGTGTATTCCTTGGTGGTGAAGGCGTTGGTCTCGCCCCCCACCGCCTCGATCTCGGAGGAGATGTCCAGCGCGCTGCGCTTGTTGGTGCCCTTGAAGAGCAGGTGCTCCAGGAAGTGCGCCGCGCCGGCCTGCGGGCCGGTCTCGTCCCGGGAGCCGACCGCCACCCAGACGCCGAACGAGACGCTGCGCATCGCCGGGATCGCCTCGGTGAGCACACGCAGCCCGCTGGGCAGCACGGTACGTCGTACCGTGCCGCCCAGCGGGTCGTCGCTGATGGTGCGGGTCACCGCCCGGGCGGCGCCGGAGCGGGCCGCCCCGTTGCTGCGGGGGGAGGCCCCTGCGGGGCCCGGGACGGACGCCACCCCCCGTCGATCCGGCGGAAACGGCGCGCTGACGGCCCGACTCACGTGTTGCTCCCAGATCGACGAGGGGTGGGTGATGCGATGGTGCGGTGCGTCAGCTGCGCCGGGTGCGGCGGCGCGGACGCTCGCCGCCCTCGCCACCCTCGCCGCCGCCCTCGCCGCGCTCGCCGCCGCCCGGGCCACGACCGCCCCGGTCGCCGCCGCGCTCACGGTCGCCCCGGTCGCGCGGAGCCCGGTCGTCCCGGTCCCGGCCGGCCGGACGCTCGCCGCCAGCGGCCTCGCCGGCGGCCGGCGCCTCGGCGCCCTCCGGGCGGACCTTGTCCAGGTAGATCTTGCCGCGGGCGTCGATGTCCGCGATCTCGACCTCGACCCGGTCGCCGACGTTGAGGAAGTCCTCGACCCTCTCGACCCGCTTGCCGTCGCCCACCTTGGAGATGTGCAGCAGGCCGTCGCGGCCCGGCAGCAGCGAGATGAACGCCCCGAACGCGGCGGTCTTCACGACGGTGCCGAGGAACCGCTCCCCGGCCTTCGGCAGGGTCGGGTTGGCGATCCCGTTGATCCGGTCCACCGCCGCCTGGGCCGACGGGCCGTTGGTGGCGCCGACGTAGATCGTGCCGTCGTCCTCGATGGAGATCTCGGCGCCGGTCTCGTCCTGGATCGCGTTGATGGTCTGCCCCTTCGGGCCGATCACCATGCCGATCTTGTCGACCGGGATCTTGACGGTGGTGACCCGCGGCGCGTACTCCGACATCTCGGCCGGGCCCTCGATCGCCGCCTGCATCACGCCGAGGATGGTCTGCCGGGCCTCGTACGCCTGCTGCAGCGCGGCGGCCAGCACGTCCGACGGGATGCCGTTGAGCTTGGTGTCGAGCTGGAGCGCGGTGACGAACTCCGGCGTACCGGCGACCTTGAAGTCCATGTCACCGAACGCGTCCTCGGCACCGAGGATGTCGGTCAGCGTCACGTACTGGGTCTTGCCATCCACCTCGTCCGAGATGAGCCCCATGGCGATGCCGGCCACCGGCGCCTTCAGCGGCACACCGGCGGAGAGCAGGCCCAGCGTCGAGGCGCAGACCGAGCCCATCGAGGTGGAGCCGTTGGAGCCGAGCGCCTCGGAGACCTGCCGGATGGCGTACGGGAACTCCTCGCGCGACGGCAGCACCGGGATCAGCGCCCGCTCGGCGAGCGCGCCGTGGCCGATCTCGCGCCGCTTCGGCGAGCCGACCCGGCCGGTCTCACCGGTCGAGTACGGCGGGAAGTTGTAGTTGTGCATGTAGCGCTTGCGGTTCTCCGGGGACAGGGTGTCCACCATCTGCTCCATGCGCAGCATGTTCAGCGTGGTGACGCCCAGGATCTGGGTCTCGCCGCGCTCGAACAGCGCCGAACCGTGCACCCGGGGCAGCACGCCGACCTCGGCGGTCAGCGGGCGGATGTCACGCGGGCCGCGGCCGTCGATGCGGACCTGCTCGCGCAGCACCCGGTTGCGCACCTCGGACTTGGTGAGCGACCGGAAGGCGGCGCTGAGCTCCTTCTCCCGGCCCTCGAAGCGACCGCCGAGCTCCTCGGCGACCCGGGCCTTGACCCGGTCGAGGGCCTCCTCGCGGTCGGCCTTGCCGGCGATCTGGAGAGCCTCGGCGACCTCGGCGCGGGCCAGGTCGGCCACCGCCTCGTAGACGTCGTCCTGGTAGTCGAGGAACACCGGGAACTCGGCGACGGGCTTGGCGGCCACCTCGGCCAGCTCGCTCTGCGCGCGGCACAGCTCGCGGATCGCCGGCTTCGCGGCCTCCAGGCCGCTGGCCACGATCTCCTCGGTCGGCGCGGTCGCCCCGCCCGCGATCAGGGTCACGGCGTTCGGCGTCGCCTCGGCCTCGACCATCATGATCGCGACGTCGCCGTCCGGCAGCGAGCGGCCGGCCACGACCATGTCGAAGGTGGCCCGGGCCAGCTCCTCCAGGGTCGGGAAGGCGACCCACTGGCCGTCGATGTGCGCGACGCGGGTCGCCCCGATCGGGCCGGAGAACGGCAGGCCGGAGAGCTTGGTCGACATCGAGGCGGCGTTGATCGCCACGACGTCGTAGGGGTGCTGCGGGTCGAGCGCGAGGATGGTCTCGACGACCTGGACCTCGTTGCGCAGGCCCTTGACGAACGACGGGCGCAGCGGCCGGTCGATCAGCCGGCAGGTGAGGATCGCGTCCTCGCTGGGGCGGCCCTCGCGGCGGAAGAACGAGCCGGGGATGCGGCCCGCGGCGTACATCCGCTCCTCGACGTCGACGGTCAGCGGGAAGAAGTCGAACTGCTCCTTCGGCTGCTTGCCGGCGGTGGTGGCGGAGAGGACGACCGTCTCGCCGAGCTGGGCGACGACGGAGCCGGCGGCCTGACGGGCCAGCCGACCGGTGGAGAAGGTGATCTCACGGGTGCCGAAGGACCCGTTGTCGATCACGGCGGTGCGGGATTCGGTGCCGAGGTTGGTCTCGGTCATGGTGCTGTCGTGCTCCTTCGCATCGGGGGCCCACGACGCGGGGAGCTGCTCAGACGGCCGGTCTTCGATCGAAGCGCCCGGGTGACCGGCGGGATGCCGGAGTGCCCGGGGGCCACTACCGGAGACCGGTACGCTGACCGGCTCCCTTCTCGGGTGGTCGCGCGGCCCGGTTTTCGTGTGGTGGCGGAGCGGGGGAGCGGCCCGGTCGGGCCACTCCCCCGTCACGTCACCGGCGCAGACCGAGCCGCTCGATGAGCGACCGGTAGCGGTTGATGTCCTTCTTCTGGACGTAGTTGAGCAGCCGACGGCGACGGCCGACCAGCAGCAGCAGCCCACGGCGGCTGTGGTGGTCGTGCTTGTGCACCTTCAGGTGCTCGGTCAGCTCGGCGATCCGCTTGGTGAGGACCGCGACCTGCACCTCCGGCGAACCGGTGTCGCCGTCGGCGGTCGCGTACTCCGCGCGGATCTTGGCCTTGGCTTCCTGGTCGAGCGCCATGTTCTCCCTGTTTCGTGGGTTGTTCGATGATGTCCGTCGGATCGGTCTGTGGACCGGAAACGGACCGGTACCTCGCACCCGCGGCGTCGTGCAGGCACGCGAGGCCCCACGTCGGTCAGCCGACGTCCCCGCCAGACTACCAGCCCTGCCGGGCGGCGGCCTGTCAAGGGCCGCGAAGCGGTCAGTCAAGGGCCGCGAAGCGGTCAGTCAAGGGCCGCGAAGCGGTCAGTCAAGGGCCGCGAAGCGGTCAGTCGAGAGCGCGCCGGGTCCGCTCGACGTCCTGCCCCATCTGGGCGATCAGCGGCTCGATCGCGTCGTAACGGATCTGCCCGCGCAGGTGCGCCACGAAGTCCAGCGCCAGCCGCTCGCCGTAGAGGTCGCCGGTGAAGTCGAGCACGTACGCTTCCACCCGCCGTTCCCGGCCGGAGAACGTCGGGTTGGTGCCCACGGACACCGCCGCCGCCAGCGGCTCGGCGTGGCCCCGGCGCACCAGCCGCGCGGCGTAGACGCCGTCGGCAGGCATCGCCGCGTACCGGTGGCAGAGCAGGTTGGCGGTGGGGAAGCCCAGCTCGCGGCCGCGCTGGTCGCCGCGGACCACCACGCCCTCCACCCGGTGCGGGCGGCCGAGCGCGGCGGCCGCCGCCGCCACGTCCCCCGCGTCGACGCAGGAGCGGATGTACGTGGAGGAGTAGACCGTGCCCGCCTCGGCGACCAGCGGGGCCCCCTCCACGGCGAAGCCGAAGGTGCGGCCGAGCCGCTCCAGCAGCGCCACGTCGCCGGCGGCCCGGTGCCCGAAGCGGAAGTTGTCCCCCACCACGACCAGGGCGGCGTGCAGGTGCTCGACCAGGATGTCGTGCACGAACGCCTCGGCGGGCAGCCGGGAGAACTCCGGGGTGAACGGCACCACACAGAGCACGTCCACGCCGAGCGCCTCGATCAGCTCGGCCTTGCGGGCGGTCTCGGTGAGCACCGCCGGGTGCGAGCCGGGGCGCACCACCTCGGCCGGGTGCGGGTCGAAGGTGACCACCACCGACTGCACGCCCAGCTCGCGAGCCCGGGACACGGCGTGCCCGATGGTCGCCTGGTGTCCCTTGTGCACTCCGTCGAAGACGCCGATGGTGACGACCGACCGCCCCCAGCCACCGGGCGCCGCGTCGTACCCCCGCCACCGCTGCATGCCGTTCCTCCCCTGCCTCTCCGGCGGCCCGCGCCGGCCGCCGCTCCCGCGCCCCCGTCAGGCGGGGGCGAACACGATCTCCGCGCGGGCCCGGCCGTCCCGCTCGCTGACGATAGCGATCAGCCCGCCGTCCGGGCCGAAGACCGCGTAGGGGCCGGAAATTCCCGCCGGGTCGAGCGGCCCGCCGTGGGAGAGGACCTTCGCCTCGTCGGCGCCGGCGTCGCGGCGCGGGAAGAACCGCTCGGCCGCCGCGGCCAGCGGCAGGTTCACCACCTCGGGGGCGCGCTCCGCCAGCTCGTCGAGGGTGGCGGCCTCCGCGAGGGCGAAGTTGCCGACGGCGGTACGGCGCAGCGCCGTCAGGTGGCCGCCGACCCCGAGCGCCAGGCCCGCGTCGCGGGCGATCGCCCGGATGTACGTGCCGGAGGAGCAGGTCACGTCGATGTCCACGTCCACGACGTCCGGCGCGTCCCGGCGTACCGCCAGCAGTTCCAGCCGGGACACGGTGACCCGGCGGGCGGGCAGCTCGACGCTCTCGCCCTCGCGCACCCGCTTGTACGCCCGCTGCCCGTCGATCTTGATGGCGCTGACCGCGCTCGGCACCTGGTCGATCTCGCCGGTCAGCGCGGCCAGGGCCGCCCGGATCGCCCCGTCGCTGACCTGGCCGGCCGGGGTGGTGGCGATCACGTCGCCCTCGGCGTCGTCGGTGACGGTGGCCTGGCCGAGCCGGACGGTGGCGGTGTAGCTCTTGCCCGCGCCGATCACGTAGGTGAGCAGGCGGGTGGCCCGCCCGACCCCGATCACCAGGACGCCCGTCGCCATCGGGTCGAGGGTGCCGCCGTGCCCCACCCGACGGGTCCGCGCCAACCGGCGGATCCGCGCCACCACGTCGTGCGACGTCATGCCGCCGGGCTTGTCGACCACGATCAGACCGTCTGTGCTCACGACACCCAAGCCTGCCAGACCGGGCCGGACGCCCCGCCGCCGCCGTCGTGCGTCCGCCTGGCGGCGACCCGGGTGCCATCTTCGACCTGGACGCGCCCCGGCCGGTCACCAGGCGGTGCTGAGGCTCAACGCACCGCGCCGACCACGGCCCAGCCCCCGGAGCGCAGCCGCAGCAGCAGCGCGACCAGCCGGATCACCACGAACAGCGTGAGCCCCGCCCAGATGCCGCCGAGCCCGAGGTCGAGCCCGTAGGCCAGCCAGATCGCGGGCAGGAAGCCGCCGAGCGCGGCCACGATGGTGAGGTTGCGCAGGTAGCGGACGTCCCCGGCGCCGATCAGCACGCCGTCGAGGGCGAACACCACACCGGCCAGCGGCTGCATCGCCACGAACCACGGCCAGGCGAGCATGGCCTGGTCGCGTACCTGCGGATCGGAGCTGAACCAGCCGGGGACCACGCCGGCGCCGGCGGCGATGAGCACGGCGAACGCCACGCCGCAGGCGCCGCCGAGCAGCCCGATCCGGCGCGCGAGGTCCCGGGCCGCCACGTCGTCGCCGGCCCCGAGGGCGGCGCCGACCAGTGACTGGGCGGCGATGGCGAGCGCGTCGAGCACCAGGGCGGTGAAGAACCACAGTTGCAGGGCGATCTGGTGCGCGCCCACGGCGGCGACCCCGAAGCGGGCGGCGACGGCGGTGGCGGAGAGGAAGCTGGCCTGGAACGCGACGCCCCGGATCAGCAGGTCCCGGCTGAGCGCCAACTGCTGCCCGATCAGCCTCGGCCGGGGCCGCAGCGGGACCCGCTCGGCGACCAGCGCCCCGGCGAAGAGCGCCCCGCCGATGGTCTGGGCGATCACGTTGGCCACCGCGGAGCCGACCAGTCCCAGCCCGGCCGGATAGACCAGCAGCGGGCAGAGCACGGCGGAGAGCAGGTTCGGGCCGAGCACGAACACCAGCGGGCGGCGGGTGTCCTGCACGCCGCGCAGCCAGCCGTTGCCGGCGGCGGCGAGCAGGAGGCCGGGGGCGCCGAGCGCCGCGACCCGCAGCCACTGCGCGGCGGCGTCGGCCACCTCGCCCGGGCCTCCGGCGAGGGTACGCGCCAGCGCCCCGCCGCCGACCTGCATGCCGAGCGCGACAAGCACCCCCACCCCGAGGGCCAGCCAGGATGACTGGACGCCCTCGGCGACGGCGGACGCCCGGTCGCCCGCCCCGAACCGCCGGGCCGAGCGCCCCGTGGTGCCGTACGCGACGACGGTGCCGAGCCAGGCGATCAGCGTCAGCACCGTCCCGCCGACGGCGAGGGCGGCCAGCGGCACCCGGCCGAGGTGCCCCACCACCGCCGTGTCCACGAGCACGTAGATCGGTTCGGCGGCCAGCACCACCAGCGCCGGCAGGGCCAGCGCGGCGATCCGACGGGGCGCGACGGCCCGGGGCGCGGAGAGGACGGATTGGCTCATCGCCGCCGATCCTGGCACGGCTCGGTAAGGATCGCAAGGTAGACGATCACTTACCGGGGGTGGGCCGGCCCGGAGTCAGGTGGACGACGCTCACGGCGCCGAGCAGGAGCACCCCCCCGACGAGCACCGGCCCGGGCAGCGACTCCCCGACCAGCCAGGCCGCGAGCAGCACGGCGGTGAGCGGCTCCGCCAGCGTGGCCAGCGCGGCGGCGCTACCGGTGGTGGTGCGCAGCCCGGCGTAGAACAGGGCGTACGCCACCGCCGTGGTGACCACCCCGAGGTGGACGAGCAGGCCGATCGGCGCGAGCCGGGCCGGGACGCCGATCCCCTCGGCCAGCGCGATCGGGGCCAACGCCAACGCGCCGACGACGGCGGAGACGGTGGTGAGCGTCATCGGCGCGACGCGCTGCGCGGCGTGCCGGCTCAGCACGGTGCTGGCGGCGTAGCCGACGCCGGAGCCGAACGCCGCGAGCAGGCCGAGCAGCGGGCGCGGCGCCGTCGCGCCCGGCTCCCCGACCGACACCGTGATCAGGGCGAGGCCGGCGACGCCGGCCACCAGGGCGCCCAGCATGGTCCGCCCGGGCAGCCGGCGCGCGCGCAGGGACTCCCACCCGAAGATGAGGACGGGGGCGAGGCCCAGGCTGACCACGGTGGCCACCCCGACGCCGCCCGCCGCGACGGCGAGGAAGTACAGCGCCTGGTAGCCCCCGAGGCCGACCCCGATCAGGACGAGGGCCACCGGTTCCGACCGCAGCGCCGCGAGCACCGGGCCCAGCCGGTGCGCCACCAGGGCGACCAGCACCACCGCGCCGATGGCGAGGCGGTAGAAGCCGACGCCCGTCGGGGTGAGCGTGGTGGACTCGCGGACGAGGTGCACCGCGACGCCGGTGGTGCCCCAGAGCACGGCGGCGCCGGTGACGTGGAGCAGCCCCCGGCGAGCGCCGATGCTCGGCAGGGGACGGGGGCGGCGCGGGGTGGACGGGGACGTGAACGACGAAAGAGAAGACGATCTAGTCACGGGTGCGCTCCAGGCAGGATGGGCCGCTGACAGGGTTGACGTCAGTCGGAGCGCACGCACGACGGACAGGCGGCGGGCGTTTCCACCCGGGTCCTGCGGGGGGCGCCGCTCAGGCGGGCCGCCCTGCGAGTGGACCGGCGGCCGTCCCGCGGGGGGAGGCGGGCCGGTGGCGTGGCGCTCCGGTCAGGAGCGCGGCGGGGGCAGCACGCCCCGGAACGACCTCATGCCCGAACCCTAGCGGAGAGCCGTCCCGGCGTGCCTCGGCGTTGTGGGTGGCGGTGGTCGGGGCGCGGCCCAGACGTCCTCGTCGAGCAGGTCGCCCCTGCTCGGCGGTGACGTCGCGGGCGACGGCCGGGAGCGGGCGGACGCGGACGCTCAGGCCGGGGGCAGGGAGTCGAGCCAGCGGCGCACCTCGGCGCGGCGGCGGAACCGGACCACCGGCAGCGCGGGCGCGTGCGTGGCGACGGCGCTGGGCAGCCGGCCGGGGTCGTGGAGGACCAGCAGGTCGGCGCGGAAGGGGGGTGCTCTTACCGGCGCCCGCGCCGCCGACGACGGGAGTCCGGCGCATGCGGGGACCGTGACGGTCCGGGGGGAGGGAAGGCCGGTCCGGCAGCGGGGGCGGACGCTCGCGACCCGAACCCGGGGGCCGGGTGGGCGGTGACGCTGTCGGCGTGGGACGCCGGCGGCGTCACCGCCGGTCGGCGTCGGTCACTGACGGGTGTCCATGGACGTCTGCAGCGCGCGGCGCATCTGCTCGCGGGCCTCGTCGGTGGTCTGCGGCTTGGGCTTGCTCGGCATGGTGGTCCCCTTCCAGGGCGTGGGCCGCCGACGGGCGGCAGCCCTCACGGGCGGTGGTGCTGAGCGCCCGGCAGCGGTCCGGGGTCACCGGAGCGGCTGTGGGCAGCGGAAGCCCGGGTCGGTCCGACCCTGGAGGGAGGCGCCGCCGGGTGTGGCGACACCGCCCACGGCCCGCGCCGCCACACGACGCCGGCCGATTCCCAAGCTATCGTTCAGTTCCACATGCTGCCCAGTGTTCCCGCGATTTGGACTCGTGTTCGCGTCCGGGCCGGCGCGCGGCACGGATCCACGGGGAACGCGGGGCACCCGGTCAGCGGGCCAGGAAGTGCCAGCCCAGCCACCACCAGAAGCCGAACACGCCGATTCGGCCGACCGGCACCGGGCCCACCTCGTAGCGCATCACGTAGGCGCAGACCTCGCCGAGCGTGGGGATCCGGGAGCCCTCGCGACGGGCCGCCCACTCGACGGCGGCGAAGAGCAGCAGGGAGGCCAGGAAGCCACCGATGGCCAAGGTCCGCATCATCGCCGCACCAACCCCCAGAACGCCGACAGCCAGCCCAACCAGGCCGCCGAGCGGACCAGGTGGTCCTCCAGCAGCGGATCGGCCAGCCGCGAGAAGGTGGGAAAGTCGTCCCCCGCAGCCAGCACGAACGTGGTCCCCTCGAAGACCCCGAAGACCACCACCGGCAGGGCCCACCAGGCCGCCGGGGCACCCAACCGGCGTGGGGCGGGCCGCCGGGGCACCCGGTTGCTCAGGCCCAGCCAGATCAGCACCCCGCCGGTGCCGAGGGTCCAGAGATTGGCCTCGGTCGAGAAGGACGGGAACCGGCCGCCGACCAGCGAGAGGCAGACGAGCACCGGCACGGTGACGGCGGGACGGTCCCAGGCACGGGGCGCCTCGACGGTGAGGTCGTGGGGCTGTTCCATCCCGCGATTCTCCCCGTACCGGGCGGAACCGGGAAGACGGACACTCCCCAGGCTCACCCTGATCTTCCCGCGCCCGGCCCTTCCGGATCAGTGCCGGCCGGGGCCGGTCAGCGCGCCGTCGAGCTCCGCGCGGATCCGGTCGACGACCTCGTCGACCGTCCCCGAACCGGTGAAGCCGGCGGCGAAGCGGTGCCCACCGCCGCCCAGCGCGACCGCCACCCGGCTGACGTCCACCGCGCCCTTGCTGCGCATCGACACCGCCCAGTCGCCGGTCGACGTCTGCTTGACCACGCAGCTGACGTCGGCCTCGGCGGTGCACCGGACCGAGTCGATCAGCGCCTCCAGCACGTACGCACGCTGGTCGTGCCGGGCCAGGTCGTCCTGGGTCGCGTACGTCCACACCAGACCGTGCCCGGCGGCTGCGGCGGGCTCCAGGCGGGCCCGGCCGAGCACCTCGCCGAAGAGGCGGACGGCGCCGAACGGCCGGGTGTCGAAGATCCGGCGGGAGATGTCACCGGGCCGGATGCCGGTCGCCAGCAGGCGGGCCGCCAACTGGTGCACCGCCGGGGTGGTCGCCTCGAACCGGAACGAGCCGGTGTCGGTGCTCAGTGCGACATAGAGGCACTCCGCGATCCCGGCGTCCAGCGGGACGCCGAGCCGGGCGAGCAGCCCTTCGGCGACCACCGAGGTGGCCGCCGCGTGCGGGTCCACCAGGTTGGTCCGGCCGAAGCGGGTGTTCGACGCGTGGTGGTCGAGCACCAGCGCGGCGCCGGCGGTCTCCAGCCGGTCGACCAGCTCGCCGAGCCGCGACTCGCTGGCCGCGTCGAAGCAGATGACCAGGTCCGGGTCCGGGTATGCCTCGGTCGCCGGCACCAGCAGGTCGAGCCCGGGCAGCCCGCGGAACGGCTCCGGCACCTCCGGCGGACCGGGGAAGGTCGCCTGCATCCGCCGCACACCCAGCCGACGCAGCCCGAGCCCGAAGCCGAGCATGCTGCCCAGCGCGTCCCCGTCCGGGTTGACGTGGCAGATCAGCAGCACCCGCCCGTCCGGCGGCAGGTCCCGCACGGCCGCGACGCCGGCGGCCCACTCCGCCTCGGTCGGGCCGGAGTCGGCCGGTGGCGTCGCCTCGGCGAGGGCGCCACCGGCCGGTCCGCCGGAGGACTGCGTCACCGCGGGTCCCCGCCCCGGGGCGGGGTCTCGTCCTCGTCCTCGTCGCCGTCCTCGTCGCGCGCCTCGTCGCCGTCCTCGTCCTCGTCCAGCCGGTACGGCTGGGGCTCGCCCGCGTACTCGGCCCGGGCGGCGAGGCGCTGCACCTCGGCGTCGGCGTTGCGGGCCTGGGCGAGCAGGTCGTCGATGTGCTTGACCTGGTCCTGCACGTCGTCCAGGACGAAGGTCAGCGTCGGCGAGTGCCGCAGCCCGAGCGCCTTGCCGACGGTGCTGCGCAGCATGCCCTTGGCGCTCTCCAGCGCCGCCGCCGTGCCCGCCTGGGCCGCCGCGTCGCCGAGCACCGTGTAGAAGACGGTGGCGTCGCGCAGGTCGGCGGTGATCCGGGCGTCGGTGATCGTGATCATGCCGAGCCGGGGGTCCTTGATCTGGCTGCGCACCACCGACGCGACCAGTTCACGCACCCGCTCCGCGTGCCGGCGTACCTTGGCCGGATCCGACATCTTCGCCACCTCCACGGCGTCCCGCTCCCGGCCGCCGTCCGGGCGACGCGGAGCGCCCCGGAGCCGACGGCCCAACAAACTCGAACACTACCCGCGCGGCCACCCGCGTCGCGCGGCGCCGGCTGCGTACCGGCTTCCGGCGGACGGGCGCCGCCGGGTCAGTCCTCTTCGCCGTACAGCCGCCGGCGCACCGAGAGCAACTCGGTCTCCGGCCGGCCGGCCACCAGGCGCTCGCAGGAGTCCAGCACCTCGCGGACGTGCGACGCCTCGGCGGCCACCACGGCCACGGCTATCTCGGCCCGACCGTGCAGGTCGAGCGCTCCCACTTCGGCGGCCGAGACCTCGAAGCGGCGCAACGCCGCGACGATCGGCCGTACGTATGATCTCTTGGCCTTGAGCGACCGGGAGTCGCCCGGCAGCAGCAGGTCGAAGACCGCGGTTCCGGTGAACATCGCCCCGGACGATACCCGCACGGACCCCCACATGATCAAGGGGTTTACGCCTTTCGGCGTAAACCCCCCGATCAGTGGTTCAGCGGATCAGGCGCGAACCTTCTCCCGCATCTCGAAGGTCTCGATGATGTCGCCGACCTGGACGTTGTTGAAACCACCCAGGGTCAGACCACACTCGAAGCCCTCGCGCACCTCCGTGGCGTCGTCCTTGAACCGCTTGAGCGAGCTGACGGTGAGGTTGTCCGCCACCACCGACCCGTCCCGCAGCAGGCGCGCCTTGGCGTTGCGCCGGATGATGCCCGACCGGACGATGCAGCCGGAGATGTTGCCGATCTTGGACGAGCGGAAGACGTCGCGGATCTCCGCGGTGCCCAGCTCGACCTCCTCGTACTCCGGCTTGAGCAGGCCCTTGAGCGCCGCCTCGATCTCCTCGATGGCCTGGTAGATCACGGTGTAGTACCGGATCTCCACAGCCTCGCGGTCGGCGATCTCGCGGACCTTGTTGGCGGCCCGCACGTTGAAACCGATGATCGTGACCGGCTCGGAAGACGCGCTCGCGAGCATGACGTCGCTCTCGGTGATCGCGCCCACGCCCCGGTGGATGATCCTGAGCTGGACCTCCTCCGGGATGTCGAGGTTGAACAGCGCGTCCTCGAGGGCCTCCACGGAACCGGAGACGTCGCCCTTGAGCACCAGGTTGAGCGAGGTCTTCTCGCCCTCCTTGAGCTGCTCCATGAGCGTCTCGAGGGTGGCCCGGCCGCGGGAGTTGGCGAACGACGCCGCCCGCCGCCGTGCCTGCCGCTGCTCGGCGATCTGGCGCACCGTGCGGTCGTCCTCGGCCGCCAGGAACGTGTCGCCGGCACCGGGCACCGCGGTCAGACCGAGCACCAGGACCGGACGGGCCGGACCGGCCTCGGCGACCTGGTTGCCGTTCTCGTCGAGCATCGCCCGGACCCGGCCGTGCGCCCCACCGGCGACGATCGAGTCGCCCGCCCGCAGGGTGCCCTTCTGCACCAGCACCGTCGCCACCGCACCGCGGCCCTTGTCCAGGTGCGCCTCGATGGCCACACCCTGCGCCGGCCCGTCGATCGGAGCGGTCAGCTCCAGCGACGCGTCGGCGGTCAGCAGGACCGCCTCGAGCAGCTCGTCGATGCCGATGCCCGGCTTCGCCGCCACGTTGACGAACATGGTGTCGCCGCCGTACTCCTCGGCGACCAGGCCGTACTCGGTCAGCTGCTGGCGGACCTTGTCCGGGTTCGCCTCGGGCTTGTCGACCTTGTTGACCGCCACCACGATCGGCACGTCGGCCGCCTTGGCGTGGTTCAACGCCTCGATCGTCTGCGGCATGACACCGTCGTCGGCCGCGACGACGAGCACCACGATGTCGGTGACCTGGGCACCACGGGCACGCATGGCGGTGAACGCCTCGTGACCCGGGGTGTCGATGAAGGTCACCGCGCGGTCCTCGCCCTCGTGCGGCACGTGGACCTGGTAGGCACCGATGTGCTGGGTGATGCCACCCGCCTCGCCGGCCACGACGTTCGCCTTGCGGATCGCGTCGAGCAGCTTGGTCTTACCGTGGTCGACGTGACCCATGACGGTCACTACCGGCGCACGGTCGACCAGGCGGTCCTCCGCGACCTCGGCGTCGAGGTCGATGTTGAACTGCGCGAGCAGCTCGCGGTCCTCGTCCTCCGGGCTGACGATCTGCACGTTGAAGCCGAGGTGCTCACCCAGCAGGAGCAGGGTGTCGTCGGAGCACGACTGGGTCGCCGTGACCATCTCGCCCAGGTTGAACATCTCCTGGACCAGCGAACCCGGGTTGGCGTTGATCTTGTCGGCGAAGTCCGACAGCGAGGCGCCACGGGAGAGCCTGACGACCTGACCCTGACCCCGGGGGGCACCCGAGCTCATGGTCGGAGCCGACAGGTTGTCGAACTCCTGTCTGCGCTGCTTCTTGGACTTGCGACCACGCGTCGGCCGGCCACCCGGACGCCCGAAGGCACCCGCGGCGCCGCCGCCACGGCCACGACCGCCACCACCCGGACGACCACCGCCGCCGGCCGGAGCACCCGGCCGGAAACCGCCGCCCGGCGCACCGCCGCCGCCGCCACCGGGACCGCCGCGGAAGCCACCGCCACCGGCGCCGCCACCGGGACGACCCGCGCCGCCACCGGGACCGCGACCGGCGCCACCGGGGCCGGGGCGACCGGTAGCGGGACGCTGGCTCGGCATGGAGGCCGGGCTCGGACGGGGCGGCATGGAGGCCGGGCTGGGGCGCGGCGGCATGCCGGCCGGGCTGGGCCGGGGACCACCCGCACCGGCGGCCGGGGGCCGCTGCTGCTGCTGGCTGCCCTGGATGCCGAACGGGTTGTTACCGGCGCCGCGCGCCGGCGGACGCCCGCCCGGACGACCACCCGGGCCCGGCGCCGGCGCGCCGGGACGACCGGCGGCCGGGGAACCCGGGCGGGGCGGCATGGCACCCGGACCCGGTCGGGGACCGGGACGGTTGCCACCGTCCGCCGGGGGCTCCCGGCGGACGTTCTCACGCTGCTGCTGCCGAGCGGCCTGGGCGGCCTTGACCGCCGCCTCCTGCTCGGCCTTCAGCGCGGCGGCACGCGCCTCGGCGGCCGCCACCTCGATGTCGTGGGCACTCGCCGGCTTGGCGACCGGGGCCGCGGGCTGCGGCGGACCGGGCACCGGGCCCTTGGGCTTCGGGCCGGGCGTCGGCGCGGCCGGCCGCCGGGGCGGCATCGGCTTGGCCGAGACCCGGGGCCCACCGGGGGCCGGGGAGGGCGTCGGGGTCGGGGTCGGCGCCGGGGCGGCCGCCGGTGGGGCGGCCGGCGCCGGCGAACCGGCGGAGGCGACGAACGCGCTGCGCAGCCGTCGGGCGACGGGCGCCTCGACGGTGCTGGACGCGGACTTCACGAACTCGCCCATCTCCTTGAGCTTGGCGAGAACGGTCTTGCTTTCGACCCCGAGCTCTTTTGCAAGCTCGTGTACGCGGGCCTTACCTGCCACTGCACTCCTCACTCCGAGGTCGTGCGGGCAGCACCCGCAGCGACCTCACTCGTGCACTTGAAGCCTGGTCATTTCAGGGACTTCATCGTGTGCTCATGTCGGTCGTCCTACCCTGCTAGCGACCCTCGCCCGGTCGGGCTGACCGGACGTAGTGGTTGGCGCATCGACGTGCTCCGCGAGCTCACCGTGGTCGGGGACCCCGGTGATGCGCAACGCACGCCCGAAAGCGCGTCGCCGCACCGCTTGCGCGAAGCAGGCCGGATCCGGGTGCATGTTCGCTCCCCGACCCGGCAGCCTGCGGGCCGGATCGGGCCGAAGGCTGTGACCAGCCTCGTCGCCGACCGCGACGATCCGCAGCAATTCGCTGGCCGGCGCACGTCGCCGGCAACCCACACAGGTGCGCTCCGGCAGCGCGCGTCGTACCACTGGAGAAAGTCTACCCCTAGGCGCCCGAGATCGCGCCGCCCGGCTCCGGGACGTGATCAGCCCCGCCCCGGCCGGCCGCGCCGGACTGCTCGGCGTCCGACCGGATGTCGATCCGCCAACCGGTCAACCGGGCAGCAAGTCGGGCGTTCTGCCCCTCCCGGCCGATGGCGAGGGAGAGCTGGAAGTCCGGCACGGTGACCCTGGCGGTGCGGCTGGCGAGGTCGACCACCTCGACCCGCAGGGCCTTGGCCGGCGACAGGGCGTTGCCGACGAACGTCGCCGGGTCGTCCGACCAGTCGATGATGTCGATCTTCTCGCCGTGCAGCTCGCTCATCACCGCGCGGACCCGCTGCCCCATCGGCCCGATGCAGGCGCCCTTGGCGTTGACGCCCTGGGTGGTGGAGCGGACCGCGATCTTCGTACGGTGACCCGCCTCACGTGCGATCGCGCCGATCTCGACCGTGCCGTCGGCGATCTCCGGCACCTCGAGCGCGAAGAGCTTCTTGACCAGCGCCGGGTGGGACCGGGAGAGGGTGATCTGCGGCCCGCGCATCCCCTTGGCCACGTGCACCACCACGCAGCGGATCCGCTCGCCGTGCGCGTAGCGCTCGCCGGGCACCTGCTCGGACTGGGGCAGGACGCCCTCCAGCTTGCCGAGGTCGACGCTGACGATGCCCTTCTCGCTGCGCGCCTCGTGGGCCTGCACGACGCCGGTGACCAGGTCACCGTCGCGGCCCACGTACTCGCCGAAGTGCACCTCGTCGGTGGCCTCCCGCAGCCGCTGGAGGATCACCTGCTTGGCGGTCATGGCGGCGATCCGGCCGAAGTCGTGCGGGGTGTCGTCCCACTCCCGCACCACGGTGCCGTCGTCGTCCAGCTCCTGCGCGTAGACCAGGGCCGCGCCGGACTTGCGGTCGATCTCCACCCGGGCGTGCGACTCCGCCCCCTCGGTGTGCCGGTAGGCGGTCAGCAGCGCGGTCTCGATCGCCGCGAGGATCGTGTCGAACGGGATCTCCCGCTCGCGCTCGAGTGCGCGCAGCGCCGCGAGGTCGATGTTCACCTCTCCTCGTCCTCCACATCATCTTCGTCGTCGAAGTCGTCGTCGGTGTCGTCCATGTCGTCGGGTTCGTCCGTCTCCTCGATCTCCTCGAGGCGGTGGAACTCGACCTGCACCCGGCCGGGGCCGAGCTCTGCGTACGTCCAGGCGGCGCGGCCGGCGTCGGTCTCCAGCACCACGCGCTCGTCGTCGGCCTCCACCACCCGGCCGGTGACCTGCCGGTCACCGGCGGGCTGCTCGGCGGGCCGGCCGGGCAGGGCGCCCGCGCCGCGGGCGGTCACCTTCACCAGCCGGCCGACGTTGCGCCGCCAGTGCCGGGGCAGGGTGAGCGGCCGGTCCACGCCGGGGGAGCTGACCTCCAGCTGGTACTCCCCGGCGACGATGTCGCCCCCGGCCTCCTCGGCCGCGTCGAGGGCCGCGGAGACGGCCCGGGAGACCTCGGCGACGGCATCCAGCCTGATCCCGCCGTCGGCGTCCACGATCACCCGCACCACGTGCCGCCGGCCGGCGCGGGAGACGGAGAGCTCCTCCAGGTCGTAGCCGGCGGCGGTGACCACCGGCTCGATCACCTCACGCAGCCGGGCCCGCCGGGCGGCGAGGTCGCCGCGCGGGCCGCCGGCACGCTCCCCGCCCCGTGGGGCGTCGGCGCGTCGGGGCCTCCCCGCCGGACCCGTCGACCTCGTGGCACGGCCACGCTGCGTCATCTCCGCACCCTCCTGCTGATCGACGGCACCCGGTCGGCCGCCATGCCGGCACGCCACCGGAGCTGACGCGCCGGTGGCTGCGCAGAGCGTAACGCGCCTGCCGGGCGCCGGGCCGGGCGGCGCACCGACGCCGGTGACCCACGTACGGCCGGTGATGGTGTTGACTTGTCCGGTGGCGACGGGCAGAACGACACGACGCGGCGAAACAACCGGGCATTCCCGGCGAAACGTGCTGCGCGCCGGGGCACTCCTGGCGCTCGGCGGGGCGGCCGCGCCGCTGACCGGCTGCGGCCTCCTCGACCGCGACGACGACCCCACGCCCGGGCCCGACCCGCTCACGCCGCTGCTCGACGAGTCGCTCCGGCTCGCCGCCGGGCACCGGAACGCCGCCGCCGCGCACCCCACGCTCGCCGGCCTGCTCACCCCGATCGCCGAGGCGCACCGCGCGCACGCGGCCGAGCTGGCCCGGGTCATCGGCATCGCGCCGCCCTCGGGGTCCGCCACGGCCACGCCCGCCGCGCCGGGCGACCCGGCGGTGGCGCGGGCCGCGCTGCGCGAGGACGAGCGCGCCGGCCGCGAGGCCGCGACCAGGGCCTGCGCGGCGGCGCCGGCCGAGCGGGCCGCGCTGCTCGCCTCGATCGCCGCCGCCCGGGCCACGCACGTGGAGGCGCTGAAGTGACCGCACCGACACCGTCCGGGCCGGCCGGGGCGCTCGCCGCGGCGCTCTCCGCCGAGTACGCCGCGATCTGGGCGTACGGGCCCATCGGGGTACGCCTCACCGGCGCCGTCCGGACCGCCGCGAGGGAGGCCGAGGCCGCGCACCGGCGCCGCCGCGACGACCTGATCGTGCAGCTGAGCGCCGGTGGCGGGAGCGTCCCGCCGGACCGGGCCGGCTACACGCTGCCGTTCCCGGTCACCGATCAGGCGAGCGCGCTGCGACTGGCCGTCGAGGTGGAGGAGCGCACGGCCGCGTTCTGGCGGGCGGCGGTGCCGGCCACCACCGGCGCCGACCGGGACCGGGCCCTGGCCGCCCTGGTCGAGTACGCCCTGCGGGCCACCCGCTGGCGGCGGGCGGCCGGGATCACCCCGCTGACGGTGCCGTTCCCGGGCCGACCCGCCTGACCGGTCGGCCCGTCGGCCCCGCTCCGGTTGCGGGTCGCATACCAGGTATGCATACTCCGTTGCCATGTCCATCCGTCACGGGCTGCTCGCCCTGCTCGAACGCGGCCAGATGTACGGCTACCAGCTCCGCGCCGCGTTCGAGGAGTCGACCGGCTCGACCTGGCCGCTGAACATCGGGCAGGTCTACACCACCCTGTCCCGCCTGGAGCGGGACGGGCTGGTCCGGTCGCTGCCCGAGAGCGAGGCGGGGCAGCGCCCGTACGAGATCACCGACGCCGGGCGGGCGGACCTGGCCCTGTGGTTCGCCACCCCGATCAGCCGCACCGACCGGCCCCGGGACGAGCTGGCGATCAAGCTGGCCCTCGCGCTGACCACCCCGGGGGTCGACGTCCGGTCGGTGGTGCAGACCCAGCGCAGCGCGACCATGCGGGCGTTGCAGGAGTTGACCCGGTTGAAGTACGCCAGCGACCGCCCCGAGGACCTGCCGTGGCGGCTGGTGCTCGACGCCATGGTCTTCCAGGCCGAGGCCGAGGTGCGCTGGCTGGACCACTGCGAGACCAGCCTCGTGCGCTACCGTCCGGCGGAGCCCGGCCGCGTCCCGCCGACGCCTGCCGAGGCGGTGGACCGGGCGGACGAGGAGGCGCGACGGTGAGCACGGGGAACGGGCCGGCGGGCGGGAGCCCGACCACGCCCGTGCTCGACGTGCGTGACGTGCATCGCACCCACGGTGCCGGCGCGGCGGCCGTGCACGCGCTGCGCGGGGTGAGCCTCGCCGTCCACGCGGGGGAACTCGTCGCCGTGATGGGACCGTCCGGCTCGGGCAAGTCGACCCTGCTCGCCCTGGCCGGCGGGCTGGACGGCCCGACCGCCGGCGAGGTCCACGTGGAGGGACAGCCGCTCGGCGCGCTGGACCGGCGGCGGCTGGCCCAGGTGCGGCGCCGCCGGATCGGCTACGTCTTCCAGGACCTCAACCTGCTCGGCAGCCTCAGCGCCGTGGAGAACGTCGCCCTCCCCCTCGAACTCGACGGGACGGGCGTCCGGCGGGCCCGCCGGCTGGCGCTGGACGCGCTGGCCGAGGTGGGCCTGACCGAGCTGGGCGACCGGTTTCCCGACCAGCTCTCGGGCGGGCAGCAGCAGCGGGTGGCGATCGCCCGCGCACTCGTCGGCGAGCGCCGGCTGGTGCTCGCCGACGAACCGACCGGCGCGCTGGACTCGCAGACCGGCGAGGCGGTGCTGCACCTGCTGCGCCGGCGGGTCGACGCGGGGGCCGCCGCCGTGCTGGTGACCCACGAGGCGCGGCACGCCGCCTGGGCCGACCGGGTGGTCTTCCTCCGCGACGGGGTGCTGGTCGACACGACGGCCCCGCTGGGCAGCGTGGAGCAGCTGCTGAGCGGCAGCGGTCGGTGAGCCCGGGCCGGGGCGGCCGACTCGCCCGGGCGACCGGCTCCTGGTGGGCCGCGCTGCGCATCGCCCGGCGGGAGGCCCGGCGGGCCCGGGGGCGTACGGCGCTGGTGCTGGCGATGATCACGCTGCCGGTGCTGGTGCTGACCTTCACCGCGGTGAGCTGGCGGATGTCCGAGCTGACGCCGGCCGAGCGGACCGACCGCCAGCTCGGCGCGGCCGACGCGGAGCTGCTCTGGGTGGTGCGGCACCCGATCGCGCAGAGCGCCTGGGGCGACGTCTGGCACGCCGGCCGGGAGGACCCGCCCCCGGCCGGGGCCGTCACCGCCGAGCAGGTGGCCGCCCTCCTGCCGGCCGGGAGCCGGGTGGTCCCGCTGCGCCGCTGGGTGTCGTTCGACGCCCGGGTCGGCGAGCGGGTCGACGACGACCTCACGGGACGCGCCGTGGACCTCGCCGACCCGCTCGGTCGAGGGCTGGTCCGGTTCCACTCGGGGCGGGCGCCCGCCGGGCCGGACGAGATCGCGGTCAGCCCGGCGGCGCTGCGCCGCCTCGACGTCCGCCTCGGCGGCACCGTCACCTCCGGCGACGGCGCCCGCTCCTGGCGGGTGGTCGGGGTGGCCGAGTACCCCGACCACCTGGGCCCGGTCGTGACGCTGTACCCGACGGCGGCGCCGACGGAGACCGAGCCGGACACGAGCTGGCTGGTCGACCTGCCCGGGACCGTCGACGAGGGACTGTTCCGCCGGCTCAACGAGCACGGCGTCCTGGTCCACGCCCGCACCCCCGCCCTCGCGTCGGACGCCGTCACGTTCCCACCGGACGGCCACTCCTCGATGGACGTGGAGGGGATGAGCGTCTCGGTGCTCGTCGGCGGGCTGGGACTGCTGGAGGTGGTGCTGCTCGTCGGGCCGGCCTTCGCGGTCGGCGTACGGCGGCGACGCCGGGAGCTCGCGCTGGTCGCCGTGGCCGGCGGGGACGACGCCCACCTGCGCCGCATCGTGCTGGCCGACGGCGTGGTGCTGGGCGCCCTCGGCGCCGCCGTCGGCGTCACGCTGGGCGTCGCCGCCGCGTTCGCCGGTCGCCCGCTGGTGGAGCAGCACCTCTACGGCGCGCGCTTCGGCGGGTACCGCTGCTGGCCGGAGGCGCTCGCGGCGATCGCGGCCGTCGCGGTGCTGGCCGGGGTGTTGGCCGCGCTCGCCCCGGCCTGGACGGCCGCCCGGCAGGACGTGGTGGCGGGGCTGGCCGGCCGGCGCACCCCGCCGGCGCACCGGCGGCGCTGGCTGACCGCCGGGGTGGCCCTGGCTGTCGGCGGGGCCGCGGTGGCCGCGTTCGGGGCGGCCCGGACGGCGCCGGCGGTGATCCTCGCCGGCCTCGTCCTCGGTGAGCTGGGCCTGGTCTTCGCCACCCCGACGCTGGTCGGCCTGCTCGCCCACCTCGGGCGGTCGCTGCCGCTGGCGCCCCGGATCGCGCTGCGCGACGCCAGCCGCAACCGGTCGTCGACCGCGCCGGCGATCTCCGCCGTGATGGCGGCGGTCGCCGGCAGCGTCGCCATCGGCGTGTACCTGGCCAGCGACGACGCCCGGTCTGCCACGATCTACCGGCCCGCCCTGCCGCCCGGCACCGTGCTGGTGACCAACCCCGGCGCGGACGGCCCGCCCGCGCTGCCCCGGGTCGCCGAGGCGGCCCGCGCCCACCTGGGGGTCCGGGCGGTGGCGCCGCTCGCGGAGCCCCGTTGCGGCCCGGAGACCGAGCTGTGCGTGGTCTCGCCGGTGCTGCCGGCCGAGCGCGTCTGCCCGTGGGCGCCGGACGACCGGCTGAGCCCGGCGCAGCAGCGACGGGCCCGCGCGGACGCCCGCTGCCGCACCGGACCGGAGGACCACTTCGGCGGGTACTTCCACGTGGTGGTGGACGACGGAACGGCGCTGCCGGTGCTCACCGGCGCCGCCCCCGCCGACGTCGCCGCCGCCACCGCCGTGCTGCGGGCCGGCGGCGCGGTGGTGACCGATCCGCGCTACGTGGTGGACGGACGGGTCGAGGTCAGGGTGACCCGCCCCGGGCAGGCCCGGCCCGACACCCCGGCCACCACCACCGTCGCCGGGTACCCGTTGCCCACCGGGCTGGGCGCGCACCGGCTGCTGCTCTCCCGGCCGGCCGCCGAGCGGCTCGGGCTGACCGTCCACCCGCTCGGCTGGGCGATCACCGCCGACGGCGTGCCCGACGAGGACCGGCAGGACCGGTTCCTCGCCGCCGTGCGCCCGCTGGGCGCGCAGGTGGAGATCGAGGGGGGCGACCAGGCCAACGCGGGCCGGCCGCTGCTGCTCCTGCTGGCCGCCGCGGCCGGGGTGATCACCCTGGGCGCCGCCGGCATCGCCACCGGGCTGGCCGCCGCCGAGGGTCGGGCGGACCTGTCCACCCTCGCGGCGGTCGGCGCCGGCCCGGGGCTGCGCCGGCTGCTCTCGCTCTGCCAGTCCGGGGTGATCGCCGTGCTGGGCTCCGCGCTCGGCATCGTCGCCGGCCTCGGCTCCGCGACGATCATCCTGACCGCCCTCAACCGCCGGTACGCCGGCCTGTGGCCCGTCGCGGAGCCGTACCCCGTGGTGGTCCCGTGGACCACGCTCGGCGTCCTGGTGGTGGTGCCGCTGGTCGCGATGCTCGGCGCGGGCCTCTTCACCCGGTCCCGGCTGCCGGTCGAGCGACGTCTCGACTGACGGGCCGCAAGCGGGCACACTGGTCGCCGTGCCCGTACTGGGAGCCCTCACCCGCCGGGTCGGTCACCACCGCTGGTTCGGCGCCGCCGTCCGCCTGCTCGTCCCCGCCGACCGGCTGGTGGGGCGGCTCACCCGTGGGCGGGTGGTCGCGCTCGGGCTCATCCCGTCGCTGGTCATCACGACCACCGGCCGCCGCTCCGGCAAGCCGCGCAGCAATCCGCTGCTCTACGTGCCCGACGGCGACGCGTACGTGGTGGTCGGCTCCAACTTCGGCCAGGCCCACCAGCCCGGCTGGGCGATGAACCTGCGCGCCGATCCCGCCGCCGAGGTGGCCGTCAAGGGCCGCCGCGTCCCGGTGCGCGCGCAGGTCGCCACCGGCGCCGAACGGGACCGCCTCTGGGCGCTGCTGGTCACCGAGTGGCCCGCCTACCGGGCGTACGCGCAGCGGGCCGGCGGCCGGGAGATCCTCGTCTTCCGGCTGGTGCCCACCGGGCGCGGCGTGCCGGGCGGGCCGGCCGCCCGCGAATAGGGTGGTGCGGTGACCGGCGCCGATGGCGGAGTCCACTCCGACGATCCACGGTGGGCGGTGGCCGGGCGCGTCGCCGACGCCGTGCGCCGCCGGTTCCCGGCCGACGTGCTGGCCGTCGCGGTGCACGGCCCGCTCGCCCACGGCGACGACGACGGCGGCGGCAACGGCGAGGTCGGGCTGCTGGTGGTGACGTACCGGCCCGGCGGCGGGCCGTCCCCGTCGACCCGGCGGGTCGACGGCGTGCTGGTCGACCTGACCGTGGCCGGCGCGGACGACTACCTGCGCCAGGCCCGGGTGATCTCCCCGCTCTGGCCGTTGACCGCCGACCGGTACGTCAGCACCCGGGCGCTGCACGACCCGACCGGCTGGCTGCGCACGCTCCGCGACGAGCACCTCGGTCGGCTGGCCCGGGCCCGGCCGGCCGAGTTCAGCACGGCGGCCCGCCGGGCCTGGTACCGGGGCGGCGCGGCGCACGCCCGGGCCGCCCGGCTGGCCGAGTGGTACGAGACCGACCAGGCGCTGCTGATGCTCGGCGAGGCGCGACTGGCGGCGGCCACGGTCAACGGCCTGCTCAGCCGCACCTACTTCCGCGACCCCGGCGACGCGGTGCGCCGGACGGGCCTGGCGGGCGCGGACATGACCGAGGTGGGCGCCGTCCTGACCCGCCAGGCCGACGAGTTGGCGGCCCGGGGCCGCCCCGTCGACGGCACGGTCGACGACCTGCTCGACGGCTGACCGTCAGCCGAGGCCGCCCTGGACGCCGATGAGGGCGCCGATGAGGTACGTGGCGCCGGCCGCCGCCGCGCCGAGCAGGAGCTGACGCAGACCACCGGACCACCAGGGTCGGGCGGTGAACCGGGCGACCACCGCCCCGGCCACGAAGAGCCCGAGCCCGCCGACCGCGAGCGCCAGCCACAGGCTCGTCGCGCCGAACAGGTAGGTCAGCAGCGGCACCAGCGCCCCGACCGAGAAGAACACGAACGACGAGATCGCGGCCGCCCAGGGGCTGGGCTGCTCGTCCGGGTCGACGCCGAGTTCCTCCCGCACGTGCACCCGCAGCGCCTCCTGCGGGTTGCGCCGGACGGCCTGGGCGACCTCCATGGCGAGGTCGTGCGGGAGCCCCCGGGCGATCCACGCCTGGGCCAGCTCGCGCGCCTCGGCCTCGGGGTGCCGCTCCAGCTCGCGGCGCTCCTTGGCGACCTCGGCCGCGACCTGTTCGTTGGCCGAACGGACGCTGGTGTACTCCCCCAGCCCCATCGAGATGGCACCGGCCACCAGGCCGGCCACGCCGGTGAGCACGACGTTGCGGGGCGACACCCCGCCACCCGCCACGCCGGCGATCAGGGCGATGTTGGTGACCAGCCCGTCCATCGCTCCGAAGACGGCGGGGCGCAGCCAGCCGCCGGAGACGTCGGCGTGGTGCGCCTCACGCAGCGCCGCCGGGGTGTCCGTCACGGCAGCGTGAGGATCTCGTGACCGTCCTCCGTCACCACGATGGTGTGCTCGAACTGGGCCGTCCACCTGCGGTCCTTCGTCACCACGGTCCAGCCGTCGTCCCACATGTCGTACTCATGGGTGCCGAGGGTGATCATCGGCTCGATGGTGAAGGTCATCCCCGGCTCCATGACGTCCGTGGGGCGGGGGCTGTCGTAGTGCGGCACGTAGAGCCCGCTGTGGAAGGCCTCGCCGATGCCGTGGCCGGTGAAGTCGCGCACGACGCCGTAGCCGAAGCGCTTCGCGTACGACTCGATGACCCGGCCGATCACGTTGATCTGGCGGCCCGGGGCGACCGCGCGGATGCCGCGCATCATCGCCTCGTGGGTCCGCTCGACCAGCAGCCGGGCCTCCTCGCTGACCTCGCCCACGCAGAAGGTGGCGTCCGTGTCACCGTGCACGCCGTCGAGGTACGCGGTGACGTCGACGTTGATGATGTCGCCGTCCGCGAGCACCGTGGAGTCGGGGATGCCGTGGCAGATCACCTCGTTGAGGCTGGTGCAGCAGGACTTGGGGAAGCCCCTGTAGCCCAGCGTCGACGGGTAGGCGCCGTGGTCGCAGAGGAACTCGTGCACGACCCGGTCGATCTCGTCGGTGGTCACGCCGGGCTTGCAGTGCTCGCCGGCGAGCTGGGTGGCCTGCGCGGCGAGCCGACCGGCGACCCGCATCTTCTCGATGGTCTCCGGGGTCTGCACGTGCGAACCGCGCCACTCCTGCGGACGCTTCTTGCCCACGTACTCCGGGCGGACGATGTGGGCGGGCACGGGCCGCAACGGGGTGAGCGTGCCTGGGGTCAGCGGCGCACGGACGGTCATGAGGCGAGTTTATCGCCGCGCGCGGTGGTGACCGCCGCCACCGGCCGCCCGGAGCGGTTGTTGCCGCGGCAGGCCCGCTGTGCCATTGTGGCTCCGTGGATCAAGGGGGTGGCGCGACTCCCGTCTTCTCCGCCCAGGCGGAGATCGACGGCGGCCACCTTCGCGTCCTGGTGACCGGCGAGGTCGACATGGCCACCGCCGACGTCATGTACCAGACCGCGCTGCGGGAGCCGGCCGAGCGGGTGACGCTCGACCTCCGGGCGGTCACCTTCTTCGACTCGGCGGCGATCCACGCCGTGGTCCGGCTGGCCCAGCACCTCCCCGACGCGCTCACCGTGCTGCCGTCGCGGCAGGTCCACCGGGTGCTGGACATCTCCGGCCTGGGCGACCAGGCCTGGCTGCGCCCGGCCTGAGCCCTCCCGTCACCGGGCCCGCCGCCTTCGCGCGCCGGAGCGCCGCCGGCCGCGCGGTCAGTCCGCCAGCCGCCGGCGCAGCGTCACCTCGGTCCCCTCGGCGGTACGGGTCACCGACAGCTCCCCCAGGGCCTCGATCAGGGACAGTCCCCGGCCCCGGAAGCCCGATCCCGTCGACTCCCGCCACCGGCCGCTGTCGCGCACGGTGGCGACCACCGTGCGGTCGGAGATGGTCACCTCGACGCTGATCGTCGGCTCGGCCGGCTCGACCGGGTGCTCGATGGCGTTGGCGGCCGCCTCGGAGACGGCGACGGTCAGGTCGAACAGGTCCGTCTCGGTGACCCGGTGCGCGACGAGGAAGTCCTCCAGCCGCTTGCGCAGCAGGCTGAGCCGGGTGGGATCGGCCGGCAGCCGCAGCGCGAACCGGTTGAGTTCCGCCGCCTCCAGGGCGAGCACCGCGACGTCGTCGCGCAGGGGCCGACCGGCGACCCGTTCCACCACGGCGTCGATCAGGTCGGTCACGTGCTCGCCAGGGGTGGCCGCGTCCTGCCGCAGCAGGTCCAGCGAGGCGTCGATGCCGCGCTGCCGGTCCTCGATCAGCCCGTCGGTGTAGAGCAGCAGCCGGTTCCCGGCGGTCAGAGCCCCCTCGACCATCCGGTAGGTCGTGTCGGGGATCGCCCCGACCGGCGGCCCGAGCGCCCGGTCGTGCAGGAACGCCACGTCGTCTCCTCGGATCAGAAGGGGGGACGGGTGACCGGCGCTGGCGTACCGCAGCCGGCCGGTGCGGGGGCTGAACCACAGGCAGAACACGGTCGCGAAGGAGCGGCCCTCGGTGGTGCCGACGAGCCGGTTGAGCCGGGTCAGCGACTCGCCGGGGTCGAAGCCCTCCAGGACGTACGCCCGCAGCCCGTTGCGGAGCTGGCCCATCGCCGCGGCCGCCCGCACGCCCTTGCCGACCACGTCGCCGATGGCCAGCACGAGCTCGTCGTCGCCGAGCGCGATCACGTCGTACCAGTCCCCGCCGACCTCCACGTCCGCGCTGCCCGGCAGGTAGCGGCTGGCGACCACGGCGCCCGGCAGCTGCGGCAGCGACCGGGGCAGCAGGCTGTGCTGGAGCGTGGTGGCGATGCGGTGCTCGGCCTCGTAGAGCTGGGCGTTCTCCAGCCGCACCCCGACCAGCCGGGCGAGCTGGGTGAGCGCGGCCTCGTCGGTGTAGGTCCCGTCGCCGTCCGGGCGCCAGACCCGCAGCTCCCCGAGCCGTTCGCCGGTGGTGCCGGTCAGCGGCAGCACGAAGGACGGCTCGATCGAGGCCAGCCCGCCGCCGTCGGCCTCGAAGCGCATCCCGGTGGCCGAGACCACCACCCGGGCGGCCTCGGCGAGGCTCAGGGCGTGCCGCGCGGCGACCTGGAGCACGTCGGCGGTGGAGCGGGCGGTGTTGACCGCGACCGCCGCGTCGGCCAGGCCCCGCAGCCCACGGATGATCTGGCCGCGCAGCTGGCCCAGCTCGACGTTGGCCCGCACCCGGGCGGTCAGCTCCTGGCCGGAGAAGGGCTTGGTCAGGTAGTCGTCGGCGCCGGCCGCGAGCCCGGCGACCTCCTCGGCGGAACCGGCCCGGGCGGAGAGCAGCACGATCGGCACGTGCCGGGTACGCGGATCCGCGCGCAACGCGGCGACCAGCCCGAACCCGTCCAGCCGGGGCATCATCACGTCGGTCAGCACCAGGTCGAACGAGCCGTCGACGGCGTGCCGCAGCGCCTCCACGCCGTCGGAGACCGCGACCACCTCCCAGGACGGGGAGAGCAGCCGGGTGACGTGCTCGCGGAGGTCGGCGTTGTCGTCGGCGACCAGGATCCGGCCGGCCGCGCCGGTCCCCCGGGTCGACCCACCGCCGCCGGCCGATCCGGTGGCGCCGGTCCAGAGCGCCGTCTCCGTGACGTAGAGGTCGGCCTGCGCCAGCTCGACCTGCGCCGGGGTGCCGGAGTCGACGACCCGCTCGGCCGGCAGGTGCCCGGCGCCGAACGGAACGGTCACCGTGAACCTGCTGCCCTCGTCGACCCGGCTGCGCACGGCCACCTCGCCGCCGTGCATCTCGACCAGCTCGCGGACCAGCGCCAGGCCGATCCCGGTGCCTTCGTGGCTGCGCGACCGCACGCCGGGCACCCGGTGGAAGCGCTCGAATATCTGGGGCAGCTCCTCCGGCACGATGCCGACGCCGGTGTCGGTGACCTCCAGCCGGGCGGCCCCGTCGACCGCGCGGATCCGCACCCGGATCTCGCCGTCGAAGGTGAACTTCACCGCGTTCGAGACCAGGTTGAGGACGACCTTCTCCCACATGTCCCGGTCCACGAAGACCGGCGCCGGCAGCGGCGGGCAGTCCACGACCAGGCGCAGCCCGGTCCGCTCGGTGGCCGACCGGAACGTGCTGGCCAGGCGGGCGGTGTAGTCGGCGAGGTCGGTGGGCTGGTAGCGGGCGGCGAGCCGCCCGGACTCCAGCCGGGAGAAGTCGAGCACCGTGTTGACCAGCTTGAGCAGCCGCAGCGCGTTGCGGTGCATGGTGGTCAGCCGGTCGGTGTACGCCTCGGGCAGCGCCGGGTCGGCCAGCAGGTCCTCCAGCGGGCCGAGCACCAGGGTCAGCGGGGTGCGGAACTCGTGGCTGACGTTGGCGAAGAAGTTGGTCTTGGCCCGGTCCAGGGCGGCCAGCTCGGCGGCGCGGGCGCGTTCCTGCTCGTACGCCTGCTGCCGCCCGACGGCCCGGGAGATCTGCGCGGCGACCAGGTCGAAGAAGTCCCGGTACTCGTCGGTGAGCGGCAGCTGGCGGGCGACGCCGACCGCCAGCGTGCCGACGGTCTCGTTCCCGGCGGTGACCGGCAGCACCAGCGCCTGGCCGGTCGCGTCGACCGGGGCCTCGGCGAGCAGGTCCGCCACGGCGACGGCGGCGGCGCCGGCGGTGACCTGGGCGAGCCGCGCCGGTGGGGGTGTGGTGACGGCCCGGGGGGCGACGCCGCTGCACCCGGCCAACGCCACGCCGCCGGCCTCGTCGGGCAGGTGCACCAGTGCGAACGGCACGTCCGACCGGTGCCGGTCGAGCACCGCCGCAGCGACCCGACCGAGCTCGGGCCTGCTGTCCACCTCGGCCAGCTCGGTGCCCAGCTCGGCCAGCAGCCGCAGCCGGCGCTCCCCGATCACCCGGTCCGTGGTCTCGTTGACGATGCAGAAGACACCGTCGACGGTGCCGTCGGCGCCCAGGATCGGGTCGTAGGAGACGTCGAAGTACGTCTCCTCCAGGAACCCGCGGCGGTCGAGCGGGAAGGGGTGGTCCTGCGCGCGGTAGGACCGGCTGTCGCGCCGGACGCCCGCCAGCAGCGGCCCGAGCACGCTCCAGGTCTCCGCCCAGTGCTCGCGGGCCGGCCGGCCCAGCACGTCGGGGTGCTTGTCACCGATGGCGGGGCGGTAGGCGTCGTTGTAGAAGGCGAGCTCGTCCTCGCCCCAGAACACGACGATCTGCGCGCTGGAGGCGAGCATCATGCCGATCGCCGCGCAGAGCGTCGTCGGCCAGCGGTCGGGGGTGCCGAGCGGATGGGCGGACCAGTCGAGTCGCCGCAGCAGGTCGCCCATCTCACCGCCGCTCGCGAAGGCGGCGGCCAGCAACGGGGGGAACTCGGCGTCCCGGCCTGCCTCGGACGGGCAACCCCCGTCCACGCCCCCCTGGGCCGAGCTCATAGTTCCTCCCGCTCCGGCCATCACCGCCTCGGCCCGGTGATCCAACCGGCCGTGCCCGCTTGGTACCCCGACGGACGAGCAACGTAACGCATACAGCCCGGCGTGCGCTGTTTACGTTCGCCTCACCGGCTGCCATCTTCCGACAGCGGCGTCGTGGGGTCGGGTCCACACGGGACGGCTGGTCAGCCGAATCCGCACCAGCGCGACATTTTCAGTCCCGTGCACGGGACGATACCGCGCCGCCCAGGTATTGCCCGGCGGGCGACTGTGATGTGCGACACCCCCGCCCGTTCCCCGGCGGTGGGGGGAAGGGTGTCACCGACGCGCCGGTCCGGCCCGGCCCTCCCGGGTGGCTCAGCCTTCCCCGGCGGCCCGGACCAGCGCGGCGATCGGTCGGGGGTCGGGCTCGTTCTCCGGGTGCCACTGCACGCCGAGCAGGAAGGGCCGGTGCGGATCCTCGACCGCCTCGACCACCCCGTCGTCGGACCAGCCGGTCACCGTCAGCCGGCCCGGGTCGGCCACCGCCTGGTGGTGGTAGGAGTTGACCCGGCTTACGCCGGCCATCACCGTGGCGGCCAGGCTCCCCGGGGCGAAACGCACGCCGTGCCCGCCGTAGACGCCCGGGGCGGGGCGGTGCAGGTCGTGCCCCACCAGGTCCGGCAGGTGCTGGTGCAACGACCCGCCCGCGGCGACGGCGAGCAGCTGCATCCCCCGGCAGACGCCGAGCACCGGCAGGTCGGTGTCGAGCGCGGCGGTGAGCAGGGTCAGCTCGCCCGCGTCGCGCCCCGGCCGGCTCTCGGTGCGGGGCGCCGGTGACTGGCCGTACCGGGCCGGGTCGACGTCCGCGCCGCCGGCCAGGAGAAGCCCGTCGAGCACCCGCAGCACGTCCGCGTCGCGGTCGTCCGGGGGGAGCACCACCGCCCGGCCCCCGGCCGCGGTGACCGCCCGGACGTACGCCTCGGGCACCAGCACCGCCGGCACGTCCCGCCACACCCCCCAGGCGACCGGCTCGGCGTACGCGGAGATCCCGATCAGTGGCCGGCTCACAGCGGGGTGACGTACGCGCCGGTGATGCCGCCGTCCACGACGAACTGCGCGGCGGTCATGAAGGACGAGTCGTCGCTGGCCAGGAACGCCACCGCGGCGGCGATCTCCTCCGGCTTCCCGAACCGCCCCATCGGCACGTGCACCAGCCGGCGGGCGGCCCGCTCCGGGTCGGCGGCGAAGAGCTCCAGCAGCAGCGGGGTGGCGACCGGGCCGGGGCAGAGCGCGTTGACGCGGATGCCCTCGCGGGCGAACTGCACGCCCAGCTCCCTCGTCATCGCCAGCACCCCGCCCTTGCTCGCCGTGTACGCGATCTGCGAGGTGGCCGCCCCCATCAGCGCCACGAACGACGCGGTGTTGATGATCGAGCCCCGGCCCTGCCGGCGCATGTGCGGGATGACGTGCTTGCAGCAGAGGTAGACGCTCGTGGTGTTGACCCGCAGCACGCGCTCCCAGGCGTCCAGCCCGGTGGCCAGGATGGAGTCGTCCTCCGGCGGGGAGATGCCGGCGTTGTTGAACGCCACGTCGATCCGCCCGTGCCGCTCGGCCACCCCGTCGAAGAGGTCCCGCACGGCCGCCTCGTCGGCGACGTCCGTGGCGACGAACTCGCCGCCGACCTCCTCGGCGGCCCGCCCACCCGCCTCCGGGTCGACGTCCACGCAGACCACCCGGGCCCCCTCGGCGGCGAACCGCCGCACGGTGGCCAGCCCGATCCCGCTGCCCGCTCCGGTGACCACGGCCACCCGGTCCTCAAGACGACCCCGCACCTGCTCACTCCTCCGTTGCGATGAACACGTTCTTGACGTCGGTGAAGGCGTGCAGCGCGTCCGGGCCCAGCTCGCGGCCCAGCCCGGAACGCTTCATCCCGCCGAACGGCGTCCAGTACCGCACCGAGGAGTGCGAGTTGACGCTGAGGTTGCCCGCCTCCACGGCCCGCGCCACCCGCACCGCCCGGCCCACGTCCCGGGTCCAGATCGAACCGGACAGGCCGTACTCGGTGTCGTTGGCGAGGCGGATCGCGTCGGCCTCGTCGTCGAACGGGAGCACCGAGACGACCGGGCCGAAGATCTCCTCGCGCCAGTGCCGGTCCGCGGCCGAGTCGGCGAGCAGCACCGTCGGGGCGTACCAGAAGCCCGGACCGTCGGGGCGGGAGCCGGTGAAGGCGACCGTCGCCCCGTCGACGTACCCGGCCACCCGGTCGCGCTGGGCGGCGGAGATCAGCGGGCCCATCTCGGCGCTCTCCCGGGCCGGGTCCTCCACCCGCAGCGCGCGCACCGCCGGTTCGAGCAGCTCCAGGAACCGGTCGTACACCGGCCGCTGGACCAGGATCCGCGACCGGGCGCAGCAGTCCTGACCGGCGTTGTCGAAGACGGCGTACGGGGCGGTGGCCGCCGCCCGCTCCAGGTCCGCGTCGGCGAAGACGAGGTTGGCGCTCTTGCCGCCCAGCTCCAGGGTGAGCCGCTTCACCTGCGCGGCGCAGCCGGCCATGATCCGGGTGCCCACCTCGGTGGAGCCGGTGAAGCAGACCTTGCGGACGGCGGGGTGGGCGACGAACCGCTCCCCCACCACGGACCCTCGGCCCGGCAGCACGGTGAACACGTCGTCGGGCACGCCCGCCTCGCGCGCCAGCTCGGCCAGGCGCAGCGCGGTCAGCGGGGTCAGCTCGGCGGGCTTGAGCACCACGGCGTTGCCGGCCGCGAGCGCCGGCGCGAAGCCCCAGGCGGCGATCGGCATCGGGAAGTTCCACGGCACGATCACCCCGACCACGCCCAGCGGCTCGTGGAACGTCACGTCCAGCCCGCCCGGCACGGGGATCTGCCGCCCGGTCAGCCGCTCCGGCGCGCCCGCGTAGTAGTCGAGCACGTCCCGGACGTTGCCCGCCTCCCACCGCGCGTTGCCGATGGTGTGCCCGGCGTTGCGCACCTCCAGCTGCGCCAGCTCCTCCAGGTGCGCGTCGACCACCGCCGCGAACCGCCGCAGCACCCGCGCCCGCTCCCCCGGCGCCACCCCCCGCCAGCGCCGGAAGGCCGCGTCCGCCCGCGCGATCGCCGCGTCGACCTCCTCGACCGACGTGTCGGCCACGAACCCCACGACCTCCCCGGTTGCCGGATCCACCACCTCACTCACGCGCCCACCTCCTCCCTCCATCGCAACACCCCCGCACCCCCGCACCCCCGCACCCCGAGCCCGCGCCCCACGCCCCCGGCCCCCGGGCGGCGTCGATCATGCAGTTGTGGCGCCTCACGAAAGCCGCCGATCGCCATCAGTCGCCCACCAGAACTCCATGATCGATGGGGTGGGGGTGGGTTAGAGGCGTTCGAAGCCACGGAAGAGTTCCCAGTCCGTGACGGCGGCGTCGTAGGCCGTCAGCTCGATCCGTGCCTGGTTGGCGTAGTGCGCTGCCACCTCGTCGCCGAACGCCTCGGCGGCCACCGTCGAGCCCTCCCAGAGGGCCAGGGCGTCGCGGAGCGTGCCGGGGACCCGCTCGGCGGCCGGGTCGTCGTACGCGTTGCCGGTGCACTCCTCGCCCAGTTCCAACTCCCGCTCGATGCCGTGCACCGCGCCGGCGACGAGGGCGGCGATCGCCAGGTACGGGTTCACGTCCGCCCCCGGCACCCGGTTCTCCACCCGCATGCCCTGCCCGTGCCCGACCAGGCGCAGCGCGCAGGTGCGGTTGTCCGTGCCCCAGCGCAGCGCGGTGGGCGCGAACGACCCGGGCTGGTAGCGCTTGTACGAGTTGATGTTCGGCGCGAACAGGAGGCTGAACTCGCGCATGGTGGCCAGCAGCCCGGCCAGCACCCGCTGCCCGGTCACCGACAGGTGCGCCGGCCCGTCGCCGAGCATCGCCGACCGGCCGTCGGCGTCCCGCAGCGAGAAGTGGATGTGGCAGGAGTTGCCCTCCCGCGCGTTCGGCTTGGCCATGAAGGTGATCGACATGCCCTCCTGGGCGGCGATCTCCTTCGCCCCGTTCTTGTAGATCACGTGGTGGTCGGCGCAGGCCACCGCCTCGTCGTAGCGGAAGGCGATCTCGTGCTGGCCGAGGTTGCACTCCCCCTTCGCGCTCTCCGGCGTCAGCCCCGCCCCGGCCATCTCCCGCCGGATGCGGCGCAGCAGCGGCTCCACCCGGGCGGTGCCGAGCAGCGAGTAGTCCACGTTGTACTGGTTGGCCGGGGTCAGGTCCCGGTAGCCGCGCTGCCAGGCGTCCTCGTACGAGTCGCGGAACAGCACGAACTCCAACTCGGTGCCGGCGTACGCGGTCAGCCCGTGCGCGGCCAGCCGGTCGAGCTGCCGGCGCAGGATCTGCCGGGGCGAGGCGACCACCGGGGACCCGTCCAGCCAGGCCAGGTCGGCCAGGAGCAGCGCGCTGCCCGGCTGCCAGGGCACCCGGCGCAGCGTGTCGAGGTCCGGCACCATGGCGAAGTCGCCGTAGCCGCGTTCCCAGCTGGACATCGCGTAGCCGTCGACCGTGTTCATGTCGACGTCGACGGCCAGCAGGTAGTTGCAGCCCTCGCTGCCGTGCGCGACCACCTCGTCGAGGAAGTAGGGCGCGTGGAACCGCTTGCCCTGCAACCGGCCCTGCATGTCGACCAGGGCCAGCACCACGGTGTCGATCTCGCCCTCGGCGACGGCGACCCGTAGCTGTTCCAACGTGAGCGGAGCTTTCCTCATCGGCGGGCCTCCATCACCAAGGTCTACTGGCTGACCGGTTGACCGTCAATGCCCTGCCCGGCATCCCGGCAACCGCCCCCGGGCGCGGGTGTCGCCGGCCGGGCCCTGTCGAGCTGCCCCGTCCATGAGACCGGCGCGCGGTGCGCGACGAACCGAGCCAGGCCGAGCCGAGCCAGGCAGAGCCAGGCAGAGCCAGGCCGAGCCGAGCCGGGCCGTGCCGAGCCAGGCGGGCCGAGCCAGGCGGGCCGAGCCAGGCGGGCCGAGCCAGGCGGGCCGAGCCAGGCGGGCCGAGCCAGGTGCCCCGCCGGGTGGGGCAGCTCGACAGGCGGTCGGAAGGTGCACGACCCCGCGAGCGGCCCGCTCGGCGTTCCCGTCAACCAGCCCGGCGAGCGGGCAAATTGCGTTGCCGGGCCGGCGCGCGCGCCGCATGCTTGAGCCCGTGACCAGGCCCGATCGCGACGGGCCACCGCCGGGCGCTCGGACCGCCCGGCACGCGGCGGCGCGGGGCACGTCACCTCTCTCTCACCGTACGGCGTTGCGCCGTACCCGACGCCCACCCCGCGCCGCCGCCCGCAAGGCCCCCCGCACCGCTGCCCGTGCGCACCGCCTCAGGCGAGCAGCAGGCCGGCGACCCAGAGCGCGGCGACGAGCAGACCGGCGAGGAACTCGACCAGCATGGAGAGGCCGGCCGCCGCCACCGCCTGCTTCGTCGCCGGCCAGGCCAGCCGGGAGTCGCCCAGCCGGAGCCGCTCCGCCGCCCACACGCCGCCGACGAAGCCGAGCACCAGCCCGATCACCGGGATCACGAAGAAGCCGACCAGCCCCAGCAGGCCGCCGGCGAGCAGCGACGAGGTGGGCACTCCGGTGCGTCTGAGGTTCCGCCCCGGCCAGGCGTACTTGACGACGGTGCCGCCGGCGACGACCACGGTCGCGGCGGCGAGCACCGCCCAGCGGCCGGGACCGGCGCCGCCGAAGATCGCCCAGACCAGCACCCCGCCCCAGCACAGCGGCAGCGCCGGCAGGCCGGGCACCACCACCCCGGCGAGCCCGGCGAGGATCGCCAACCCGGCGAGTACGGCGACCGCCGCCTCGCTGTCCGTCAGGCTCATGCCGTCGCTCCCTGGTCGTCGCCGCGCAGCCGGGCGGTGATCTCGGCCGCCGGGGCGGGCGGGCCGAAGAACCGTCCCTGCCCGGTGTCGCAGCGCAGCGCGCGCAGCCGCTCGGCCTGCACCCCGGTCTCCACCGCCTCGGCGGTCACCCACAGCTCCAGCGCGTGCGCCAGCCGGACCAGCGCGTCCACGATCCGCTCGTCCCGGTGGTCGGTCACCGCCTCGGCGTCCTCGCCCCGGATGCCCTCGACGAAGGGCCCGGCCAGCTTCAGGCAGTGGATCGGCAGCCGGCGCAGGTACGCCAGGTTCGAGTAGCCGGTGCCGAAGTCGTCGATCGCCAGCCGTACGCCGAGGGCGGCCAGCCGGTGCAGCGACCGCAGCGGCTCCCCGGCGGTGCCCATCACCGCGCTCTCGGTCAGCTCCAGTTGCAGCAGGTCCGCCGGTAGCCCGGTGGAGGCGAGCGCGTCGGCGACGGTGTCCACGATCCCCGGGTCCTCGGCCTGCCGGGCGGCCAGGTTGACGCTGACCACCAGCTGGGCCCGGGGGAACTCCCGCCGCCACGCCTCCGCGTCCCGGCAGGCCTGCCGCAGCACCCACTCGCCGAGCCGGACGATCAGGCCGGTCTCCTCGGCCAGCCCGATGAACCGGTCCGGCCCGATCAGCCCCAGCTCGGGGTGCTGCCACCGGACCAGCGCCTCCACGGCCAGCATCGAGCCCTCCAGCAGGGACACGATCGGCTGGTAGCGCACCACGAACTCGCCCCGTTCCAGCGCCGCCGGCAGCCCGGCGGCCAGGGCGGAACGGGCGATGTCCCGGGCGCCGCGCTCCGGGTCGTAGACCGCCCACCGGCCCCGCCCCTCCGCCTTGGCCCAGTAGAGCGTGGTGTCGGCGGCCTTCATCAGCTCCGAGGCGCTCGTCCCACCGACCGGGCACTCGACGATGCCGACACTCGCCGAGACCGCGAGCTGGTGCTCGCCGATGCGGACCGGGGCGGAGACCGCGGCCAGGGCCACCTCGGCGACCCGTACCGCGTCGTCGAGCCCGGCGCCGTCGTCGACCAGGATGACGAACTCGTCCCCACCCATCCGGGCGACGAGGTGACCGCGGCCGGCGACGCACTCGGCCAGCCGTCGGGCGATCACCACGAGCAGCCGGTCGCCGAGGTCGTGGCCGAGGCTGTCGTTGACCGCCTTGAAGCCGTCCAGGTCGAGGAAGCAGACGCCGACCCGGTGGGCCGTGTCGGCGCCGTCGAAGACCCGGCCCAGCGTCTCGAAGAACAGGGTCCGGTTGGGCAGGCCGGTGAGCGGGTCGTGCAGCGCCTGGAAGCGCAGCCGCTGCTGGAGTTCGTACCGCGCGGTGATGTCCTCGATCATCGCGACGGTGAACCGCGGCCGGCCGTCGTCGTGGCGGATCAGCGAGACGGACAGGTCCGTCCAGACCACGCTGCCGTCCTTGCGGTAGTAGCGCTTCTCCACCCGGGCCCTGTCCTGCTTGCCCTCGATCAGTTCCTGGTAGAGCTCCCACATCCCGGCCGCGTCGTCGTGGTGGAACAGCGAGGCCACATTGGTGTGCCGCAGCTCCTCGATGGAGTAGCCGAGCATGTCCGCGAACGCCTGGTTGACGTCGATGATCTGACCGTCGACGCCGGCGATGCCGATCCCCGTGGCCGCCCCCACGAAGACCGCCCGGAACCGGGCCTCGCTGTCCCGCAGGGCCTGCTCCACCTCGTCGCGGGCCTGCCAGGCCGAACGGGCGATTCGCTCCTGCTGGGCGAAGGTACGGTCCCGCAGGGCCCGGGCGAAGCCGGCGGCGAGCCCGCCCTGCAACGCCGCGACCCGTTGCGCCGTCCCGTCCCGGTGGGCCCGGCCCGGCAGCACCCGGGCGGGGAACCGGTCGCCGAGGGCCCGCACCGACCAGTCGAGCACCCGGGGCTCGGTCAGGTGCGCCTCGACCAGCGCGCGCCCGACCTCCTCGGCCGGCCGGGGCGAGAACGGCTCGGCGAGCAGGGCCTGGGCCAGCCGCACGGTGTGCAGGTGCAGCAGGCGCTCGGTCTCGGCCGCGCTGAGGGGCACGAAACCGAGCCGGCGCACCGCCCGGGCCCACTCGGCCGCGTACCGCTGGGCGCCCGACCGGCTGAGGTCGTCGCCGCCGGGATCCGGGACGGCGGCCATCGGATCAGGCGGTGGGTTGGTCGTACCGGGCGACGCCGCCGAAGGCGCCGAACCGCTCCGGGTGGTCGTCCACGTCGGAAGGCGAGTCGGGGCGCCACAGCGGCATGTGCACCACGCCCGGCTCCAGGAGCGTCCAGTCACCGAAGAAGCTCGTCACCTCGGCCCGGGAGCGCAGCGTGATCTCGGTGTCGGTGCGCGCCGAGAGGCGCTGCGCGTCGAGCATCTCCTGCGGCTGGTCCTCGAACGTGGAGTGCGAGATGACCAGGTGGCTGCCCGGGGCCGCGGCGGCCCGGAGGGTGGCCAGGACGTCGCCGGGGCGGTCGGCGTCGGGAACGAAGTGCACCACCCCGGCGAGCAGGATGCCCAGCGGCCGGCCGAAGTCGAGCAGCCCGAGGTCACGGGCCCCGGCCAGGATCCGCTCCGGCTCGCGCAGGTCGCCGTGGATCACCCCGGTCAGTTCGTCGCCGGCGAGCAGCTCCCGGCTGTGCGCCACCGCGACCGGGTCGATGTCGACGTAGACCACCCGGGCCTTCGGGTTGGCCGCCTGGGCGACCTCGTGCACGTTGCCGACGGTGGGTATGCCGGAGCCGATGTCGAGGAACTGGTCGATGCCGGCGTCGAGCAGCGTCCGCACGGCGCGGCGCAGGAACTCCCGGCCGGCGCGCATGGTCGCCGCCAGGTTCGGGGTCATGGCGGCGATCTGCTCGGCGAGCTGCCGGTCGATCTCGAAGTTGTGCGCCCCGCCGAGGAAGTAGTCGTACACCCGGGCCGCGCTCGGCCGGGAGAGGTCGATCTCGGCGGAAAGTCCGTCCGGCATCTGCACTGCTGCACCTCATGGTCGTCGCCGCGGTGCGGGAGGGAACCGGCGTCGGGTGCGTGGGGCACGCGAGGCGCCGGCCGACCCGCGGGTCGTGTGGTGCTCACCACTCTAGGCCGCGAACTCCCGGCTCCGGGAGGTCCCATGACCCACTTCGTCAGCCCTTCCGACCCCCGTCACGGTCCGTACACCGCACGATGACCGGGCGGGCCGGCGGCGGGTGGAATGCGCGGGGTGCGGGGAGCCCGGCTGCGGGTCAGGCGGCTTCGAGCAGCAGCGAGATGCCCTGACCGACGCCGACGCACATGGTGGCCAGCGCCCGCCGGCCGCCCCGGCGGCGCAGCTCCAGCGCGGCCGTCAACGCCAGCCGGGCGCCGCTGGCGCCGAGCGGGTGCCCGAGCGCGATCGCCCCGCCGTTCGGGTTGACGTGCTCGGCGTCTGCCGGCAGGCCCAGCTCGCGCAGCACCGCGACGGACTGCGCGGCGAACGCCTCGTTCAGCTCGATCACGTCGACCGCGTCGAGGCCGAGGCCGAGGCGGTCGAGCAGCTTCCGGGTGGCCGGCACCGGCCCGACGCCCATCACCCGCGGCGGTACGCCGGCCGCGGCGGCGCCGCTGACCCGGGCCAGCGGGGTGAGGCCGTAGCGGGCCACGGCCGCCTCCGAGGCGACCAGCAGCGCCACCGCTCCGTCGTTGACGCCGGAGGAGTTGCCGGCGGTCACCGTGCCGCCCTCCCGGAACGGGGTGGGCAGCGCGGCGAGCTTCTCCAGCGAGGTCTCGCGGGGGTGCTCGTCGACCTCGACGAGCTTCGTCTCGCGCCGCCCCGCCGGCACGGTCACCGGCACGATCTCCTCGGCGAACCGGCCGTCGGCCTGCGCCTTGGCCGCCCGCTGCTGCGACCGGTACGCGAACTCGTCCTGCTCGGCGCGGCCGACGCCGTACGCGGCGGCGACGTTCTCCGCCGTCTCCGGCATGGAGTCGATGCCCCAGTGCTTCTTCATCAGCGGGTTGACCAGCCGCCAGCCGATGGTGGTGTCGTAGACCTCGGCGGTGCGGGAGAACGGGGTGGTCGCCTTCGGCATCACGAACGGGGCGCGGCTCATGCTCTCCACCCCGCCGGCCACCACGAGGTCGGCCTCGCCGGCGACGACGGAGCGGGCCGCGGTGGCGAGGGCGTCCAGGCCGGAGCCGCAGAGCCGGTTGACCGTGCTGCCGGGCACCTCCTCGGGCAGCCCGCCGAGCAGCGCCGCCATCCGGGCCACGTTGCGGTTGTCCTCGCCGGCCTGGTTGGCGCAGCCCAGGATCACGTCGTCCACCCGCGCCCAGTCCACCGACGGGTGTCTGGCGACCAGTTCGCGGATCACGTGTGAGGCCAGGTCGTCGGGGCGGACGCCGGCGAGGGCGCCGGCGTACCGGCCGATCGGGGTGCGGACACCGGCCACCAGGTATGCCACGGTCATCAGCGCGATCCTTCGGGGGGTGGGAAGGGGCGGGAGGCGGGCGGTTCCGGGTCGCGGGGACGCCCGGCAGCCAGGATATCCGCGCGCGCAGCGGATAGGTTGGCGGCATGGCCCGGGCCCAGTTCAGCGCAGAGACCAGCGGCGGCGGCGAGTTCGTCCGCCAGCCCAACCGGTTCACCGGTCGGGTCACCCCGGACTCCGACTCCCCGCCCGGTGGCGGGCCGGACGCGCAGGGCCGGTGGCCGCTGGAGCCGGGCCGCTACCGGCTGATCTGGTGCCGGGCCTGCCCGTGGGCGCACCGGGCCCGGATCGTGCGCGGACTGCTCGGCCTGGAGGACGCCATCTCCCTCGGTACGGTCGACCCGATCCGCGACGAGCGGGGCTGGCGGTTCGCCCTGGACGCGGACGGCTTCGACCCGGTGCTCGGCATCGGCTTCCTCTCCGAGGCGTACCTGGCCACCGATCCCGACTACACCGGGCGGGTCACCGTGCCGGCGCTGCTCGACACGCGCACCGGGCGGGTGGTCACCAACGACTATCCGCAGCTCACTCTGGACCTCTCCACCGAGTGGCGCAGCCTGCACCGGCCGGGCGCACCAGACCTCTACCCGGTCGAGCTCCGCCCGGAGCTGGACGCCCTGATGGCGGAGATCCACCGGGACGTGAACAACGGCGTCTACCGGTGCGGCTTCGCCACCTCGCAGGCCGCGTACGACGAGGCGTTCACGGCCCTCTTCGCCCGGCTCGACGCGCTGTCGGAGCGGCTGGCGGGCCGGCGCTACCTGATGGGCGACGCGATCACCGAGGCCGACGTGCGGCTCTTCACCACCCTGGTCCGCTTCGACGTGGCGTACCACGGGCACTTCAAGTGCAACCGGCACAAGCTCACCGAGCTGCCGGTGCTCTGGGCGTACGCGCGGGACCTGTTCCAGACCCCGGGCTTCGGCGAGACGGTCGACTTCGACCACATCAAGCGGCACTACTACGGCACCCACGCGGCGATCAACCCGACAGGGATCGTCCCGCTGGGCCCCGACACCTCCGGCTGGACCACGCCGCACGGGCGTGGCTGAGCCGCGCCGGGCCGGCCCGCGCACCGCCCCGCCCCGGGCCGCCGCCGCCTCGGCGTCCGCCGCCTGCGTCGCGGCGGGCGCGGTCGCCGTGACCGTCGCCGTGGTCGCCGGTCCGGGGCCGGGTCCGACCGGGTACGTCAGCGAGGCGGGCGTCACCGACAGCGCGTACGCCCCGGCGTACCGGATCGGGGTCTTCGCCCTGGCCGCCGGGCTGCTGCTGCTCGCGGCGGCGCTGCCCCGGGCGTTGCGGGCGGCGGCCGGGCTGCTCGCGGTCGGAGGCGTCTTCGCGCTGGTCTCCGGGGCGGTGACGTGCAGTGCGGGCTGCCCGCTGCCGCCGTTCGAGCGGGCCACCACGGCGGACCTGGTGCACGGCGCGGCGAGCATCCTCGCGGTGGCCGCGGTGGTCTTCGCGATGCTGGCGATCGCGCTCACCCGGGCCGCGCCGCCGGCGCTGCACCGGCTGGCCGCGGTGGCCCTGGCGGCGGCCCTGCCGCTGGCGGGCGCGACCGCCGTGGCCCTGGTCGCCGTCGGGCGCGGCGGCCTGATCGCGGTCCTGGAGCGGCTGCTGCTGCTGGTGGCCGTCCTCTGGGGCGCGGCCACCGCGACCGCCGTCGCCCTCCGCCGGCCGGCGAGGGCGCCCCGTCGACCCCCGCGGTAGCCGAAGGGCCCCTTCCGCGCACCCACTGTAAGGAGCGTCACCGCGAAGGGTCCTTCCGCTGCATCGACCGCCGGCGTTAGCCTCGGCGACGATGACCAACGTCTGGCACCTGACCGTGCGCCTGTATGTCGACCTCCGACTGCAGGCCAGCGGCGTCTGTCCGGCGCAGCCGCTCTCCTGACGCTGCCCGTTCCGACCTCCAGACCCTGGGACACATCCTCATGGCTTCCGCCCTGCGCAAGATCCCCTTCTCCGTGCAGATCCTGCTCGGCCTCATCCTCGGCGTGGCGCTCGGCTTCCTCGCCCGCGCCAACGACCTGAGCTGGCTCGCCAGCACCCTCGACACCGTCGGCGGCCTCTTCGTCCAGCTGCTCAAGCTGGCCGTGCCGCCGCTGGTCTTCACCGCCATCGTCGTCAGCGTCGTCAGCCTGCGCGGGGTGACCAACGCCGCCCGGCTGGCGCTGAAGACCCTGCTCTGGTTCGGCGTCACCGCGCTGATCGCGGTGGGCGTCGGCATCGGGCTCGGTGTGCTCACCGACCCGGGCCGCGGCGTCACCCTCGACACCGCCGGCGCCACCGCGCCCACCAGGACCGGCTCGTGGACCGACTTCCTCACCGGCATCGTGCCGACCAACCCGGTCGGCGCGTTCGTCGACGGCAACGTGCTCCAGATCGTCTTCCTGGCCCTCGTCGTCGGCGCGGCGGCGCTGCTGGTCGGCGAGGCCGCGGAGCCGTTCGTGGCGATCAACCGCGCGCTGCTGGAGATCGTGCAGAAGGCGCTGTGGTGGGTCATCCGGCTCGCCCCGATCGGCACCCTCGGCCTGATCGGCAACGCCGTCGCGTCGTACGGCTGGGACCTGGTGGCCCCGCTCGCCAAGTTCACCACCGCCGTCTACGTCGGCTGCGCGATCGTGCTGTTCGTGGTCTACCCGCTGTTGCTGGTGGGCGCCGGTCGGCTGAACCCGCTGCGCTTCTTCGCCGGCGCCTGGCCCGCGATCGAGCTGGCCTTCGTCTCCCGCTCCTCGGTGGGCACGATGCCGGTGACCCAGCGCTCGGTCGAGCGCCTCGGTGTCCCCCGCGAGTACGCCTCGTTCGCGGTGCCGTTCGGCGCCACCACGAAGATGGACGGCTGCGCGGCCATCTACCCGGCGCTGGCGGCGATCTTCGTCGCCCAGGTCTTCGGGGTGGACCTCGGGCTCACCGACTACCTGCTGATCGCCTTCGTCTCGGTGGTCGGCTCGGCGGCCACCGCCGGCCTGACCGGCGCGATCGTGATGCTCACCCTGACGCTGAGCACGCTGGGCCTGCCCCTGGCCGGCGCCGGCCTGCTGCTGGCGATCGACCCGATCCTCGACATGATCCGCACCGCCACCAACGTCGCCGGCCAGGCGCTGGTGCCGACGATCGTCGCCGCCCGCGAGGGCACCCTGGACCGGGCCGCGTACGACTCGGCGGGCCGGCGGTCGACGCTGGCCCCGACCGACGCCGAGGCCGGTACCGGCCCGCGACGGTCCGAGGACCTGAGCCCCGTACCGGCCTGAGCCACCCGGCACGCCCGCGCACCGGGCCGAGACCGACGTCGCCGGCCGAGCCGCGGCACCACCCGACGAGGCGGGGAGGGCCCCACCTCTGGGCCCTCCCCGCGCCCGGAGAGGATGACCCCATGAGTGCCCTGTTCACCCCGCTCACCCTGCGCACGGTGACCCTGCCCAACCGGATCGCCCTGGCGCCGATGTGCCAGTACACCGCCGGCCCGGACGGCCTGCCCACCGACTGGCACCTGGTGCACCTGGGCGCCCGGGCGGTCGGCGGCGCCGGCCTGGTGATGACCGAGGCCACCGCCGTGCTGCCCGAGGGGCGGATCAGCCCGCAGGACACCGGGCTCTGGTCCGCCGCGCACGTCGACGCCTGGCGGCCGGTGACCGCGTTCGTCGCCGCGCACGGCGCGGCGCCGGTCGTGCAGCTCGCGCACGCCGGGTTCAAGGCGTCGACGTACCGGCCGTGGGCGCCCCGGCGGGGCGGGGTGCCCGACGCCGAGGGCGGCTGGACGCCGGTCGGCCCGGGGTCCGCGCCGTTCGTACCCGACTACCGGGTGCCGACCGCGCTGGACGAGGCGGGCATCGCCGGCGTCGTCGAGGCGTTCGCGGCCGCGGCCGGCCGGGCGGTCGACGCCGGGTTCGCGGCCGTGGAGATCCACGCCGCGCACGGCTACCTGCTGCACGAGTTCCTCTCCCCGCTGACGAACCACCGGAACGACGGCTGGGGCGGGGACCGGTCCGGCCGGATGCGGCTGACCCTGGAGGTGGTGCGGGCGGTCCGCGCGGCGGTCGGCGAGGACGTGCCCGTGCTGACCCGCATCTCGGCCACCGACTGGGAGCCGGCGGGCTGGACTGCGGAGGACAGCGTGGTGCTCGCCGGCGAGCTGGCCGCCGCCGGGGTGGACCTGGTCGACTGCTCCTCGGGCGGCGCGTCGGCGACCGCGACCATCCCGGTCGGCCCGGGCTACCAGGTGCCGCTGGCCGCCCGGGTGCGCCGGGAGGCGGGGGTGGCCACCGGCGCGGTCGGCCTGATCGTCGAGCCGGAGCAGGCCGAGGAGATCGTCGCGTCCGGCGACGCCGACCTGGTCCTGCTCGGGCGGGAGCTCCTGCGGGACCCGTACTGGCCGCACCGGGCCGCCGCCAAGCTCGGCGCCACCCCCACCTGGCCCGACCAGTACGCCCGCGCCACCTGACCCACCCGCCCCCCCCCCCGCCCCCCCCCCCCCCCCCCCCCCCCCCCCCCCCCCCCCCCCCCGCGGGGAAAAAAGGGTGGGGGGGGGGTGCGAAAACAAAAGAGGCCCC
>NZ_JBFABB010000028.1:0-38626 GCF_040640035.1 Micromonospora sp. NPDC023633
GCCAGCGCACGCCACCCTCCGCTTCGGCGAGCCAGATGACCCGACCGCCGTCGAACAGCACATTGATCTCTGAACGCCCGCCCTCATCAGGACAAGGTTCTAGACCGCACGTCAAGCATGTCCTGGGACGGATCCGTCAAGCATGTGGTGGGACTAGACACCCCTTCAGGCCACGCTTCAGACCTGCAACGACAGACCGCAACGTCGGAAGCTGCCATACCCCTTCGAGCGCCGTATCGCTAACGTGTAGTCAATGGCGGGGAGGCATAGACGGTGACAAACAAGAAGATGCTGAGCGAAGCGGACATTTGCGACCGCTTCATCACGCCTGCGATCATCGAGGCTGGATGGGCATCGAATCGATGGCGTCGGGAGTTCGGGTTCACCGAGGGCAAGATCATTGTTCGCGGCAAGTTGGTGGCCCGCGCGAAGCGGAAGCGCGTAGACTACCTCCTTTTCCATCAGCCGAACCTGCCGATCGCACTGATCGAGGCCAAGGACAACAACAACTCCCTCGGCTCCGGCATGCAGCAGGCACTCGCCTACGCCGAGGCGCTCGACGTGCCATTCGTGTTTAGTTCTAACGGCGATGGGTTCCTATTCCACGACCGGACCGGCACGCTCCCGGAGATCGAGCAGACGCTGAGGCTCAACCAGTTCCCGTCCCCAGATATGTTGTGGGTTCTTTACAAAAAGTGGCGAGGTATTGAGGGTTCTGACGAAGCCCTGATCACGAGTCCTAACTACGCCGAGGTCGGAGGCAAGGAACCCCGGTACTACCAGCAGCTGGCTATCAACCACACAATCGAGGCGGTCGCACGGGGACAACGGCGCATCCTGCTCGCGATGGCCACGGGCACCGGCAAGACCTACACCGTGTTCAACATCATCTGGCGGCTCTGGAAGAACAAGACCGCCAAGCGCGTGCTGTTCCTCGCCGACCGCAACATCCTGGTGGATCAGACGATTCAGAACGACTTCCGACCCTTCGGCGGGGTTATGAAGAAGCTCAACCGGAGCTTGGTCGACCAGCACGGGCGGATCGACACCTCGTATGAGATTTATCTCGGGCTGTACCAGGCGATCATGGGAGGCGAGGGCAGGGAATCGATCTACGACAAGTTCCCGAGAGACTTCTTCGACCTTGTGGTGGTTGACGAGTGCCACCGGGGCAGCGCCGCGGAGGACTCCGCGTGGCGCGAGGTTCTGGCCTACTTCGACTCGGCGATCCAGCTCGGTATGACTGCCACACCGAAGGAAACGAAGTACGTATCGAACATCAACTACTTCGGCGAGCCCGTCTACACCTACTCCCTAAAGCAGGGCATCGAGGACGGCTTCCTTGCGCCCTACAAGGTGGTCCGAATCGACCTAGACCACGACTTGCTGGGTTGGCGGCCGGAGGCGGGCCAGGTCGATGACGCCGGCCAGGTGATCGAGGATCGAATCTACAACCAGCGCGACTACGACCGCGACATTGTGTTCCCAGAGCGGGACCGAACCGTCGCCCAACGGATTAGCTCCTTCCTGCACGGCACGGATCCCATGAACAAGGCGATCGTGTTCTGCCAGAGCATCGACCACGCGGAGCGTATGCGGCAGGCCCTGGTGAACGTGCCGGAGAACGCGCCCCTGGTGCACGCGGATCGTCGCTACGTGATGCGGATCACCGGAGACAACGCGGAGGGCAAGGCGCAGCTGGACAATTTCATCGACCCCAAGCGCCCCTACCCGGTGATCGCGACTACCTCAAAGCTCATGACCACGGGCGTCGACGCCCAGACATGCCATGTGATCGTTCTGGACCAGCGGATTCAGTCGCTCACCGAGTTCAAGCAGATTGTCGGCCGGGGAACACGGCTCCGGCCCGACTATGGCAAGCACTACTTCACCATCCTGGACTTCCGCAAGGCGACCGAGTTGTTCGCCGACCCAGACTGGGACGGCCCCCCGCTGCAGGTGTACGAAGTGCCGGAGGGGGACAAGGACGTCGCCCCGCCTGACCCCGCCCTCGATGAGGAGCCGATCGACGAGGAGATCGACATAGTCCTCGACGATCCCGACCACGTCTACGACGATGCGGAGACGGATGAAGCCGACCGCCACGTCTACGTAGTGAGCGGCGTGAAGTTCACCGTCCTGGCGGAGCGAGTCCAGTACTACGACCGCGACGGCAAGCTCATCACCGAGTCGCTCAAGGACTACACCCGTCGCACCGTCCAAGAGCAGTTTTCTACCCTGGACGAGTTCCTCAAGCGATGGAAGGCCGCCGACCGCAAGCAGGCGATCCTCGACGAACTGCTGGAGCGCGGCGTACTGCTCGATGCCCTGGAGGACGCTACCGACGGGAGGTTTGATCCGTTCGACCTGATCTGCCACGTCGCCTTCGACCAGCCCGCGCTCACCCGCCGAGAGCGGGCTGACGATGTCCGCAAACGTGACGTGTTCGCCAGGTACGGCGAGCAAGCTCGCGAGGTTCTGGCCGCGTTGCTGGACAAGTACGCCGACCAGGGCAATGGGTCGATCGGTCAGATCGAGGTGCTCAAACTGGAACCCTTCCCCCGCCTGGGAACCCCGATCGAGCTGGTCCGTAGATTTGGCGGACGCGACAAGTACCTCGCTGCCCTGCGCGAGCTCGACGCCGCCCTTTATGAGTCCGCCTAACCCGGAGCAACTGTGTCTCTCTCAACGACCATCAAGTCGATCCAGGACATCATGCGCAAGGACGCCGGAGTTGACGGCGACGCCCAGCGCATCGGTCAGCTTGGCTGGATGTTGTTCTTCAAGATCTACAGCGACCTCGAGGCTGAGACGGAGCTTGAGGACGACACCTACGAGTCACCCGTGCCATCGCAGCTGCGGTGGGCCGCGTGGGCCGACGGGACTGCGCTGGGTGCCTCCGCCCCCACCGGCGACGACTTGCTTGCCCTCGTCGACAACACACTGTTCCCCACCTTGAAGAACCTGGACATCGCACAGTTCAGCGGGAAGGCCCGCCCGCGAGCCGAGCTGCTCCGCAATGTGTTCGAGGATGCCTACAACTACATGAAGTCCGGCACGTTGATGCGCCAGGTGATCAACAAGATCAACGACGATATCGACTTCAACGAATCGGCGACGCGCCACACGTTCGGTGACATCTACGAACAGATCCTCAAAGACCTGCAAGGCGCCGGCAACGCCGGGGAGTTCTACACCCCCCGTGCTGCCACCCAGTTCACCGTCGACATGGTGGACCCCCGGCTCGGCGAGACCGTGCTGGATCCAGCCTGCGGCACCGGCGGCTTCCTCACCTGCGCCTACGAGAAGCTGCGCTCTCAGGCGGACACCCCGACCAAGCTCGCGGCACTGAAAGCTAGCGTCCAGGGCGTCGAGAAGAAGTCGCTCCCCCACCTACTGTGCGTCACCAACCTGATGGTTCACGGCATCGAGGTACCCACTGGCATCCGTCATGGGAACACTCTTGCGCGCCCGTTGCGCGACTACGGTCGCCAGGACCAGGTCGACGTGATCGTTACCAACCCGCCGTTCGGTGGGATGGAGGAAGACGGGATCGAGAACAACTTCCCGGCCGAGTTCCGAACCCGAGAGACCGCAGACCTGTTCCTGGTGCTCGTCATGGAACTACTGAAGGACGGTGGCCGAGGTGCCATCGTGCTGCCGGACGGCACCCTGTTCGGCGAGGGCATTAAGACGCGCATCAAGCGCAGACTGCTGGAGGAGTGCAACCTACACACCATCGTCCGGCTACCCAAGGGCGTCTTCGCCCCCTACACGACGATCAAGACGAACATTCTGTTCTTCACCAAGGGCGAGCCCACCAAGGAGACTTGGTTTTACGAGCACCCGTACCCCGACGGCTACAAGAGCTACTCCAAGACCAAGCCCATGCGGATCGAGGAGTTTGCACCCGAGAAAGCGTGGTGGAACGCTCGGGAAGAGAACGAGCGAGCCTGGAAGGTGACAGTTGGCGAAATCGCCGCCGGCGGCTACAACCTCGACATCGCCAATCCGCACGTCGTTGATGCCGGCCACGAAGATCCCGACGTGCTCCTCGCCCGGTACGCCGAAGCCAACGCTGAGGTGGAAGCGGCCCGGGAGTCCCTCCGGGCAACCCTTGCCGAAGCCCTGGTGAGCCACTGATGGACGCCCAGACCTTCTTTGACAACTTTGGCACTCTCGCCGGTGCGCCCAACGGTGTCCACCGACTGAGGGATCTCGTGCTCCGTCTCGCCGTTCGAGGCCGTCTGGTGGGACACGACCCTGCCGACGAGCCAGCAGACGTAATGCTGCGCGCAATCGCGACGGAGGGGCTCGTGACCTTCTCGACGCTTACTGAGCGGGTGACAACGAAAGATGCCCTCTGGAACATCCCCGAAACCTGGCGCTGGGCCCGGCTTAAGGAGGTCTGCGATTTCACGCCGGGACGGACACCGCCGACGAAGGACGCCACGTTTTGGGCGGATGGCGGTGATTACCATTGGGTGACGATCGGTGACATGCCCGACGGCGGCGCGGTCAACGAGACCAATCGATCCGTGAGTGCCAAGGCGCGAGATGAGGTCTTCAGGGGTGAGCCCAACCCCGCAGGGACCATCTTAATGAGCTTTAAGTTGACAATCGGCAAGGTGGCTCGTCTGGCCGTCCCGGCGTTTCACAACGAGGCGATAGTGTCCATCACTTCGCCATTCGAGGCGACGGAGGAGTACCTGTTCCGGGTTCTGCCGCTGCTGACGAAGACAGGCCATAGTAAGGCCGCAATCATGGGAAGCACTCTCAATAAAAAGTCACTGACGAATCTTCTCGTGCCAGTCCCGCCCCTCGTCGAGCAGGAGCGGATCGTGGCGAAGGTGGACGAGTTGATGGGGATGTGCGACAACCTCGAAGTCCGCCGGGAGGGCCGCAAGCGCGCTGTTACCCGATTTCGGGCTTCGGCCCTCGATGCGCTCACTGACGCTGACACTGCCGACGACCTGCGCCGAGCTTGGGAGCGCATCAGTGCCAACTGGTCAACGCTCGTAGACGATGCCGGTTCTATTCATGGTGTTCGCCAGGCCATCCTGCAACTCGCAGTTCAGGGAAAGCTAAGCTCCCGGAACCCAGACGACTTGCCCGCCAAAGACCTCTTGGCTGACATTGCCAAGGAGCGGTCGGAGTTGAAACACCAGAAGGCGCTCTTGGGTGTTCGCTTACCTGCCCTGGCGCCCTGGCTGCCACCGCCACCAATGCCGCTCGGCTGGGAGTGGACAACTCTCGGATCAGTCCTCCGGCACTGCCGGAACGGGACGGGAGCAACGCCAAACAACCGCGGCGTCGGCTATCGCCTCTTACGAATCAGCGCTGGCACGTCGGACCCGAATGGGCTTGTGGACCTTGGGGACCACAAGTACGTGGATATGGATGAAAACGACGCTGCTCCATGCATCCTTGAGGCTGGTGACCTTGTCTCCTGCAGATTCAACGGGAACCTCCGATTCGTAGGGCGGGTCGCAATCGTGCCGCCCCACGATGGCACCTATCTCCACCCCGACAAACTTATTCGAATGAAGGCCATCTCGGTGGATCACGACTTTCTCGCCATCGCCCTCAACTCGGCGGGAACAAGGAGGCAAATCGAAGGCGTGGCGTCAACGACAGCAGGGAATATCGGAATCAACGGCGCTCAGCTTCAAGCGTTGCATATTCCGCTTCCACCACTCGGCGAGCAGGTCAGGATCGCGCAGAGAGTTCGATTCCTATTCGACCTCTGCGCAGAACTGGACCGGTGCATCCCGCCGCGAGACCGTCTCGCGGAAGCGACCGCCGCCGCCTTGGCGCAATCGATGGGCACGCAATCGGCGGCCGCGCCCGTCATTGCTCGATAATGTGTCACCGGCCACAAGGGGGCCGGTCTCCATTGCGGCTGATGGCAGGCCCACATCGGCAGCGTGCGGTGGCTTTGACACCTCAAGGGCCTCAATTCAGGGCAACTGTCTGGCTGGCCTCCGAGTCGCAGCGAGGGCATGCGCCAGCTCGGTCATGTCGGTGACGATCACGTCTGCACCAGCGGCCGCGAGGCGTTCCCGCCTTGCCAGGTTTGTTTGCGTATCCGATGCTCGCGACCCCTGCGGCGCGAGCTGCCTCGACATCAGTCGCTGCGTCACCTACCAGGATGGCCGCGCTGGGGTGAACATTGAGTGCTTCGAGTGCCTGCGCGACTGGGCGCGGGTGGGGGCTTCATCAGGTCGGGGTGGTGGCCGCGGCCGATGATGGCGACGAACGGCGGGCGCGGTCGAGCCGTGCCAGGTAGCTGCCAATAGCAGCGGCCGAATTGTTGCTGACGATCCCCAGGGCACGGCCGGTGGTGTTGCATGCGCGGGTGACCTGCGGAAATGCGGGTGCCTGAAAATCGGAAGGTCGGCGGTTCGACCCCCGCCCCTGGCCACATAGCCTTTCGCCGCGCACAGAGATCCCCACCTGCGGAAACGTCGGTGGGGATCTTGCTGTTTGCGTTCGCCTCGGGCCCGGCCATCCCCGCACCCTCAGCGCCCGCCACAGCCTCGCCGACTGGCGCGGTGAGGCCGGCGACCCAGCCGGCGCCGCCACCGCCCTCGCAACTCCTCACCGACCGGCTGCGGGTCTTCGGGCCCGAGCACCCCCACACCCTCGGCACCCGCCACAGCCTCGCCCTGTGGCAGCGTCGCGCATTAGAAGCATCCGCCCAACCTGCTAAACCAGAGACGAGCCATAGCCAGCACGTGCAACGCCCGTGATCACTTCGCCATCCCGTCTGCCACCGAACCAGCACCGTCAGGTTGGAAGGTGCCTTGGTCCTCACGCTGCGTCGATGGTCACTGACCTCGTTCAGGTCCGGCGAACACGCAGGGTTGTGCTGTAGATGCCCGGTCCGGTGAATCCCACTCGCTGTTGACCGCCACATCGGGCACGGATCGGCACGGGCGCCGTTTCGGTTACCATCCGCTGCTCACCAGGGCCAGGGCCAGGGCGGCAGCGGCCGGCGCGCGCCCTGGCGGCGGCGCGTGCGGCCCGCTCAGGGCCGCCTTGAGGATGTATCGAAGGTGCGTACGTACCTACTGGTTCGATTGAAGTAGTCGGTAGGTTCTGACGACTGTTCCGACGGCTCCATTTGTTCGGGTGACCCTCTGTTGTTCGATCAGGGTCGCGCCCACATCGACAGCGAAGAGGGCTGCAAGCTCCGGGTCCGCGGGGATCTGGCGTTTTCGTGTTTCCGGTTCGGAACCCTGGTCTAGCCCGCTCTCGTGCCGCCGGGGATTGGCGTAGGTGCCGCGGCCGTGTTCGGTAGCGACCAAGTCCGCTTCCCGCAAGACCGCTATTGCCTGGCGGATTGTGCCGCGACTCGCCCGGAACTCGGTGGTGAGCGTGCTCTCGGTCGGCAGGAGAGTGCCCGGCGGGATGATACCGCTCTCGATGCGTTCCCTCAGCTCGTCGGCGATGACGCGGTAGCGGGGCTGTCCGTAGTGCGGGGTGGGCACCTGCTCACCGTACCTGGCACTTGTCTTACCAAGTGCCAACCAAGTGACTCGTTTCGACGTCTAGACAACTCATCCACTTGTAGATACGTTTCCTTGTGTGCGGCCGGGGTGACGGCACGTATCAGGGGTGGTGTCGCACCTGCCCTGGCCGCACCCGACGCGCGGCGTCTTGTTGGACCGGTTGCGGTAGCCGCGCGTACAAGTTGGCTCGGCGATACCCGACCCGTCTGCGTCGGACGGTGCGCCGTGCCTTCATCCGGGCCGGTGGCTGGCCGCCTTCCCCGTGGCTGGCCGCCGGTCCCCGCCTAACTGTGGAGGTGCAATGTCCGGCTCTCATCGTCGGCGCCGCTGGTTCTCGTCCTGGCGCTCCTGGTGGCGTCCGTCGACCCGAGCCGCCGGCACCAATGCTTTGGCGAGTGCACGCCCCGTTTCTTTCCCGCCTTCGCAACGGTGGTTCGCGGGGCCAACGAGGGAGTTGCCCGCGCTGCGGTATGCGCCACTGATGACGCGGGCGCAGCTCTACCGGGGCAACGGTGGGCGGTGGCCACGGTGAGCCGCACGAGCAGACCAGCCGACGTGACGAGCCACCCGGCCTGGTGTGTCCCGGATCGCTGCGGCCACCTGGTGCCGCCGCTGATGACGCACATGGCCCGCCGCCATCGCGGCCCGATGTGCCGGGTCGGCGACCTCCGGGCGGGCGGGCTCATCGTTACGTACCTCATCGGTGCCGATGTCCGGGCGCCCTTGATCGCGGTTCATGCGACGTGCCGGGCCGGGAACGCCTGGGCGGAGTTGCCGTTGCCGCAGGTTGCCCAACTGGTCGAGACGCTCCGCGGACTGCTGGAGCAAGCTGGCAGCCACCAGGGGGCCGACGATGAGTGAGGGCGAACCCATGACGAAGCGTCGGCCGACGTCGTCGATCGTGCCGGTTGTGTGCCCGGTGTGGTGCCGGGGCTGCGGACCCAACGACCCAATGCACCGGGGTTTCCTGTCCACCGTTGGGCGGGAGCGGACCGGCTGGGTCAGCGTGCAACTGCTTGTTGACCGGTTCGCGCGCCGGGACCTGGCCGTGAAACTCGACGCGACCCGCTATGGCGCAACTCAGACCGTGCTCCTGTCGCCGGCGCAGGTGGACCGGCTCATTGACGAGCTGACGCAAGCCCGTCTGGCCATGCTGCCGGCGCTTGGGCGAGACGAAAGGACCGGGGAAGAGCGGTGAACACCAACAGCCGTCGGGGCGTAGCCGCCCCTCGTGCTTCCGGCCCTCGCCGTGAGCAGGCACCGCGAGCGGCGGTAACGGTCCCTCCGGTTCCCGAGCGGCCGGCAGGCGGGACCACCTGGCAGACGTTGGAACGTCTAGGGGGTACGGTGACCGGTGTGCATGGCCGGGACTGGCGCCCTCGCTACCTGCAACTCGCGGAGGAGTTGCGGGCGAAAATCATGAGCGGTGAGCTGGCACCGGGCACGCTGATGCCGAGCGAGACCGAGTTGGCCGAGTCGTCCGGCCTGTCCCGTACCAGCGTCCGCAACGCCATCCGGCAGCTCCGGGAATGGGGCTTGGTCCGGGCGGAGCAGGGGCGCGGCACCTACGTGCGGGCACCCCGCCAGCGGGTACGTCGTCGTAACACCGAGCGGTACCAGTGGGAGAAGGATCGCGTCCTGCTCGACGAGGCCGAGCGGCTGAAGACCGGCGCCACCGAGCACGACACCGGCCTGACCGTCGATGACCTAAAGTTCCACGCCGAGTACTCCCGGGTGAACGCCGATGAGGAGATGGCGGCGGCGTTGCGTGTCGAGCCGGGTACGCCGTTGCTGCGCCGGGTCTACTGGACGTCTTCCCGGCACGAGAACGCGCCGCTGACGGTGTCGTACTCCTACCTGCCGTATGACCTGGTGGCCGCGAACCCGGACCTGCTCGACGAGGGCAAGGAACCGTGGCCGGGAGGTACGCAGCACCAGCTCTACACCCTCGGCATCGAGCTAGACCGCATCGACGACGAAGTCAGGGCGCGTCCGCCGTCGCCCGATGAGGCCGAGCTGCTGGACATCGACCCGGGCGTCTCCGTGCTCACCGTGCGGAAGACCTCGGTCGACACCACTGGCCGCGTCGTCGAGGTCGCCGACGTGGTGATGCCGGGCGACCGCACCGAGCTTGTCTACTCCCACAAACTCCAGCGGTGGAAAACTTGACGCAGCTCGTCTCGGTCATCACTCCGGTCCACGCGCCCAGCATCGAGTACCTCGCTGGCGCGTACGAGTCGTTGGCCAAGCAGGAGATGCCTGACGGCTGGGACTGGCAATGGCTCGTCCAGGAGGACGGCCAGACCGGCGCCCTGGTCGACGCGCTGCCCGATGATCCCCGGATCAGTCATGGCACCGGCCGCCCCGGCGGGCCTGGCGTGGCTCGTACCCTCGCGCTTTCCCGAGTTTCCGGCGAACTCATCAAGGTCCTGGACGCCGACGACCAGTTGACTCCCGGCGCGCTCGCTCGGGACATCGCCGCGTTCGAGGCGCACCCGCAGATCGGTTGGGCTACCTCGCGGGTGCTCGATCTGCTGCCCGACGGGTCGACGGCCGGATGGGACCAGGATCCAGCCGGCGGGGTCGTCGACTGCGGTTCGGTCCTGTCGTTCTGGCAGGCCAACGGCTATCGCGCGTCCGTGCATCCGGCGACGCTGTGCCTGCGTCGGGATCTGGTCTTCGCCCTGGGCGGCTGGATGGCCCTGCCCGCCTCGGAGGACACCGGCCTTCTGCTCGCCGCGAACGCTGTCAGTGAGGGCTACTTCACCCGCGAATACGGCCTGCTCTACCGCAAGTGGCCCGGCCAGGTCACCAGCCAGCCTGCGCACCGGGAACCTGCTGAGTATCAGGGACGGATGAAGATCATCGAGGCCAGAGCTAACGCCCTGGCCTCGATGCTCCCGCACGGCCTTCCGCTCACGCCTCCGGCGTAGCCTCGTGTCCCGGCATACCGTGAGTGCGGCGCCGCTGCTTCATCTCCGCTTCATAGATGTGCCGCCGTCCGCCGGCTAGCCTCTCCCGCGCGTCCCGCTCGATCTCCTGGAACGCTGCGTAGTAACCGTCGTCGAACTCCTCCATGATCTGGAACGTCCACCGGCCGGGTAGCACGTTGCGCCCCAACAGCTCATGCTCGACCCGGTCGGCCACCTCGTCGTGCCCGGCGTCTCGCAGTAACTCCACCACCCGGTCGAGCGTGAGATCGGCTCCGCCGACGAGCTGGTGCGCCGAGTAAAGATGCCCTCTTACCCGGTGGATCGTCTCTAGAGCCTTACTCAGTTCGCCCAGCGCCTCGACAGTCGTATCGTCAAGCCCGGATGGACGTGCGTGCTCATCGCCAGTCTCTGAATTTCTCTGACTTGACATGGCCCGCTCCTACCCGAAATAAGGCCCTTCAATCCTCCCTGCCTTATTGGCCCGGGGCCTGACCCTACTGAGCTGCGGGAATAACCTGCCAAGAGATCAGCAGGACTAGCAGAATGCAAATTACCACCCTCTGCGTTATGTGCAGCGAGAGATTTAGCGTGAACATGTAGCCTCCGGTCTTTTCCTGGCCGCCCGGCCTCTGTTGGTTGGTCTCGAAATTACTGAGACCGTCGGCTTGATGCAAGAGGCTCGAACAAACTGCTTATAACAAACAAATAAATAACCGTCACCGAGTCGGATATTTTTATGACCTTGGTGTCGTATTCGGTGGCGTCATATCGGGCTGATCGAACATATCGGTCGAGGGAAGGTTGTTGACTTGTCTGCCAAGTGCCGTCTACCTTGGTGTCTCAACTTGGCAGACATGCCAACAACCTGGAGGTTGAGCGATGGCTCTGCGTGGCGGTACGAGATTCGCCGTGCGTTGTGAGGACGTGTTCCCGGCGGGATGCGCCCTGGTCCCCGAGTCCCTCGGTGAGGTCGAGGACTACGACGAGAAGACCGGCCGGCGCAGCCCGGCGAAGGACAAGCTGACCGGCCAGCGGGTGTGGCAGGTCCGCGTGATGGACCTCGACCCGGAGCTTGGGAAGCGGTCGCGAGAAACGACGGTAAAGATCTCGGCGGACTACCAGCCGGTTCCGCCGACGGGCGCCCCGTTCGAGGCGGTGGAGTTCGAGGGCATGACGGTCACGCCGTACGTGTCGAACAACGGTCGGATGGCGTACTCGCTGCGGGCGACCGGGATGCGTGCCCCGGCGGGCTTGGCCAGTAAGGCGGCGGCGTAGCCGCATCTGGTGGGGGCGGGGCTGTCAGGTCTTGGCGGACGGCAGCCCCGCCCTCTGTCTCTTCCCCCTGCTCTGTCGAGAGAGGTAGTGACGTGTCCAAGCGTAGGCGTTCGGCTGCCCAGGCTCAGCCTCGGTGCGGCGTGTGCCAGTCCCGGTTCGACCCGGCCGGCGGCGCGGCTGACCGGTGCCCGCTCTGCGTCGGGCAGCTCGTTCTTCCCCTTCCTGCGGTCCGCGATGCGTCGGGCCGGTTCGTGTCGCTGCGGGGTGCGCGATGATGCGCCGGCGCCGTGGCGGGGTAGTGATGGTGACCGCCGGGGATCTGATGGTGATCCGGCCGAAGCGGTTCAAGCTGCCGATGTGGGCGGTCATGCTCGGCCTGGTGCTGCGCTGGCTCGCCCTGGCCTGCTGGTGGTGCCTCCGTCACCCGGTCACCGTGGGCCTGGCCGTGCTCGCCGTCGTCCTCTACGCCGACTACGGCTGGGCGGGTCTGGTCGTACCGCTGGTCCTGGCGTTAGCGCTGTCTGCGGTGTGGCGGTGGCGCGACGAGGCGTCCTGGTGGCGGTGGTGCGCGGGGCCGCTGCTCGGCCGGTTCCGTCAGGTCTTCGTGTACCGACGCGCGTGGGGTGAGGCCATGACCCTGTGCGGCCTCGCCGAGACGTACGACCATCAGGCCGTCTTTCCTGAGCTGCGGCGGGTGCGTTCGGATCAGGCCGTCGACGTGCTGACCATCCGCATGGTCCGCGGGCAGACCCCGGCCGACTTCCAACGGGTCACGGCGAACCTCGCGTACGCCTTCGGCCGGCGTCACGCCCGCGTCTACTCCGAGCGGCCCGACGACCTGCCGAACCGGACCGGCTATTGGGCGGTGCTGCTGGGGATGGTGGATCGGGTGCGGTTCCGGGACCGGCCGACCGTGGTCTACCTGGTGATTGTCCGTACCGATGCCCTGCGACCGGTGGTGGCACCCTTCGAGGCTCCGGCCGTCCCGGACTTCACCGCGCTGCCGCTGGCGCGGCGGGAAGACCTGGGCGTCTGGTCGCTGCACCTGCTCGCCACGCACGTCCTCATCGGCGGGGCCACCCGGTCCGGTAAGGGCTCGGTGTTGTGGTCGCTGGTTCGCTCCCTGGCTGGCGGGATCGCCTCCGGCCTGGTGCGGCTCTGGGTGATCGACCCCAAGGGCGGGATGGAGTTCGCCATGGGCCGACCGATGTTCGCCCGGTTCGCCTGCAAGTCGTTCGAGGCCATGGCCGATCTGCTCGATGAGGCCGTGACGGTGATGCGGGAACGTCAGACCCGGCTCGCCGGCACGGTCCGGGTGCACACCCCGACCGAAGCTGACCCCCTGGTCGTGGTTGTGGTCGACGAGATGGCCGCGCTGACCGCGTACCTGCAAGACGCCGATCTGCGGAAGCGCATCGCCGGATCGCTCGGGTTGCTGCTGTCGCAGGGTGCCGGGGTCGGGGTCCTTGTGGTGGCCGCGTTGCAGGACCCTCGCAAGGAGGTGCTGCCGTTCCGGGACCTGTTCCCGACTCGCATCGCGCTCGGGCTCACGGAGGCGGCTCAGGTCGACCTCGTGTTGGGCGAGGGTGCCCGTAACCGGGGTGCCCTGGCTGACCAGTTGCCCCGATGGGCCAAGGGCGTCGGGTACGTGATCCTCGACGGCACCCCCGAACCCCTGCGCGTCCGCTTCTCGTACATCAGCGACGACGACATCCGCGACATGGCGCGGCAGTACCCGGCACCGGTCGACGCGTCGGACATCCTCGCCCAGGTCGGCCGCGAGTCGGCTCCGGAACCGGTGCGCCCTCCTCTGCCCCGCAAGCCGTCCGGGCCGCTGCTGCCCGAGTCTCTGCGGAACCTCCTCGACCGGGACAGCGGGGGTGATCCGCGGTGACCGCCACCCCGAATGGCCGCCGGTTCTACCGGCTCCGCACCCCCGAACCGACCACCGCCGTCTCCGTCCGGGTCGACCCCGAACGGCCCGACCCGTACCCGGTCTATCTGGCGGTCGGCGCGGGCCGGCGACGGATGTCCCTGACCCCCGACGAGGCGTGGGCGCTGTGGCGCTGCCTCTCCGAAGCCGTCGCCACGCTCGGCACCCCTCCCGACTACATCCGCACCGACATCCGACCGGCCCGGAGGTAACCGCCATGACCACTCTCACCCGCTTCATCAACCGGCTCCGGCGTCCGCTGCGCATCCAGCTCGTCGGCCCCGCCGACCAGACCGCCGCCGCCCTGCACGGCCTGGCGCAGATGGTCAACCGCCGCCGCGACATGAACGACCGGCGCATCCGCATCGACGTGACCATCCGCGAGAAGCCGTTGGAGGAGTGGCGATGACCGAGCGCACCGAATCCGCGGTACGCCTGGTGATCCTGCTCGCCATCGGCACGATGGCCGGCGCCGCTGCCTTCACCACGTTCACGACCTGTCCGTGGCCCACGGCCAACCGCACTGGATCGGCTGGGCCAACGCCGTAGCCGTCGAACTGATGGCGATCTACCTCGGGCTCGAACTCCGCGCCCGCCGTCGTGCCCGCCGCCCGGTCGGCCTGGTCGCCTCGCTGCTCGTCGCGTTCGCGCTGCTGTCCCTCGCCGCCCAGGTCGCCGAAGCGGAACACTCGGTGTGGGGCTGGATCGTGGCGGCCGTACCGTCCCTGGCGTTCCTCGCCCTGGTGAAGGTCGTCCTGTCCAACGCCCCGGTCACCCCGCCCACCCCCGAACCGGACCAGCCGCCGGTCGACTGGACCCATGAGGTCCCGGAGCAGGTCGTCACCGCGCCCGAACCGCAGCGACCGGCTGAGCCGACCGTGCCCGCCCCGGCCGCCGTGCTGCCTCCGCTCGGCGTCGTCCAGCCCAACCGGCCCCAGGTCGTCGGGATCATCCGATGACGGCCATGCCCGCCGCCGTCCGGCTACCGGAACTCGTGCACGACCTCGATCAGCCCGACGAGGTGCGCGTTGAACTCGTCCAGTTCCTCGGTTGGAACCCACAGCATCGGAGCGGCGGATCCGCCGAAGGACCGTGTCGAGTAGCGGGCCAGGAAGCCTGTCTCGACGTGGAAGCGGGCTACGCAGCGCGCGGGTCCGAACAAGCTCCAGTCTCGGGCGGCCCTGATCGCGAAGTCCTCGCTGAGGATCGGAAAGAAGTGCGTTCGGTCTGGCGGGAGTGCCGGCCACCTGCGCCAACCAGTCTCGCGGACGAGGTTGAGTTCCTGCTGTCCCATGGGGCGCCACAGCACCGTCGTTCCGTCGCTGCTCATGTCGCCCTCGCCGCTGTGGTCGGTCGCGGTAGCAGACAGTACCGCTACTGCCGGGCCGAACGTTCACGCCGTCTCCTGCCCGGTCAGCCGGAGGTGTGCCGATGACTACGGAGACCTTGCCTGGCCTCGAACCTGCCCCGACCCCGGCTGCTGTTCCTCGGCCGGGGTCGCGGGCGGCCCGCATGGCGCTGCCCCGTTCGGTCGATGTGCTCAAGGAGATCGCGGCTGAGTACGGCGTCTGTGTCCGCCCTCTGGCCATGCGCCGCACCGATCTCGACACCGGCCTGACGGAGGTCATCGACCTGCCCTGCGGGGCGACCCGTGAGGACAAGTGCGCGCCGTGCGCGAAGAAGAACCGCCGACTGCGGCAGGCCCAGATCCGGGAGGGCTGGCACCGCGACAACGAGCCACTACCCGGCCCGGAACCCGCGACCGAGGAACAGAAGTCGCTGATCCTGCTCAGGGCACACTTCGAGTTCGCCCGGGACGAAGCATGCCGGGCCAGCCAGTACGACCAGGTCGCCGACCTCGACGAGGCCATCCGCGAGGTAGAAGAGGGCATCGCTGCGGAAGGGCTGCGCGGTCGCGTCGGGCCACCCCACGGCGGCGTCGACGAGGACTCCGACGACGAGCCTGGCCGCCGGCGCAAGCGCTCGACCAGGCGGCGTCAGGATGCCCCCGACCTGCCCCGGCGCAAGGTCGAGCGGCGCACCGTCGGCAAGACCTACACCGCCCCCGACGGCTCGACCTTCCGGCCGTCAATGTGGCTGACGCTCACGCTCGACTCGTACGGGCCGGTCCGCCCGGACGGCACCCCGGTCGACCCCGACCGGTACGACTACCGCCGCGCCGCCTGGGACGCCGTGCACTTCCCCCGGCTGCTCGACCGGTTCTGGCAGAACCTTCGCCGCTGCGAGGGCTGGAACGTCCAGTACGCCGGCTGCGTCGAGCCCCAACGCCGACTCGCCCCACACGCGCACTTCGCCATCCGCGGCACCATCCCCCGCGACGTGCTCCGCACCGTAGCCGCCGCGACCTACCACCAGGTGTGGTGGCCGAGCGTGGATGTCCAGCGGTACACCCTCGACCGGCTCCCGGTTTGGGACGAGCAGGCGGCGGCATGGGTCGACCCGGACACCCGGGAGCCGCTGACCACCTGGACGGAAGCACTCGACGCCATCGACGACGACCCGGACGCCGAACCCGTGCACGTCGTCCGCTTCGGCACCCAGGTCGACGCACGCGGCGTCATGCCCGGCACCGTCGACGCAGAGCGGACCATCCGGTACGTCACGAAGTACATCACCAAGCACACCGGCGACTGCCACAAGGCGACCACCGACCGGCAGCGCAAGCACCTCGACCGGCTCTGGCAGCAACTCCAGCTGACACCGTGCACCGACCGTTGCGCGAACTGGCTGCTGTACGGCGTTCAGCCGAAGAAGGCGCACGCGAGGCTCAAGCCGGGCCGCTGCAAGGGAAAGGTCCACCAGCGGGACACCCTCGGCATCGGCGGGCGGTGCATCCTCATCTCCCGCGACTGGTCCGGAAAGACCCTCGCCGACCACAAACACGACGCGCGTGCCTGGGTGCGGGCACTGCTCGGCGCCACCACCGACAGCGGCGCGGCCGAGACCGGTCAGGTCGTCGACGACCAGGGCGTCACCGCCGACCGGGTCCGGCACGCCTGGGAACTCGCCCGACCCGACGACCCCGACGTGGGACCCCTGTCCCACCGGCTCATGCGGTCGATCAGCGAACGCGCCCGCTGGCGGTCCGAACTGCTTGCCGCCAAGGACCGGGCCGCGCAGGGGTCACCAGAACTTTCGGCAACTCAGCACAGCGCACAGCACCACGGGGAGGAAAGACAGTGAACGAGGAGTTGTTGACCGTGCCGGAAGTGCTCGCCGAGCTGCGCGTACCGCGCTCGACCTGGTTCTACTGGCGGCAGACCGGCAAGGGACCACGGGTGATCAAGCTCCCGAACGGGCAGCTGCGGGTCCGCCGGTCGGCGCTCGGTCGGTGGCTCGGTGACCTGGAGCAGGACGCGGCGTGAAGAGCTACGAGGTCCAGATCTGGGAGATTGGCAAGCGCGCTGACCGGAAGGCTCGGCCGTGGCGGGTTCGCTGGGCGGTTAGCAGCCAGCGCTTCGAGGAGATGTTCCGTACCAAGGCTTTGGCGCACTCGTTCCGCGCCGAGCTGGTCCAGGCGGCCAACGCGGGGGAGCCCTTCGACCCGGCCACCGGCCGCCCGGTCTCGGAGGCAAGAACCAAGAACCCCACCACGTGGTACGCGCACAGCCGCGCGTACGTCGAGATGAAGTGGCCCCGGGCGGCGGCCAAGACCCGGCGGTCGATCGTCGAGGCGCTGACCTCGATCACGGTGACCCTGACCCGGCCGACAAAGCGGGGCCGACCGGATGACGCGCTGCTTCGTGAGGCGCTGTACCTCTACGGGCTGAACCCGCGTCGGTGGTCCGACGAGATCCCGGCCGACCACGCGGCGGTGCTGGCCTGGCTGGAAACCGCGTCCCTGCCGGTCGTCGAGCTGGACTCGCCCGCGGTGGTCCGCCGCGTCCTGGACAGCCTGTGCGTACGCCTCGACGGCAAGCCTGCGGCCGCCTCCACCGTCCAGCGCAAGCGGGCCACCTTCTACAACGCGCTCGGGTATGCCGTCGAGCTGGAGCTGATCGCCTCCAACCCGGTCGACCGGGTGCAGTGGACCGCCCCCGAGGTGGCGCAGTCCATCGACCGGCGGGTGGTGGCGAATCCTGCCCAGGTCGCCACGCTGCTGGAGGCGGTGAAATCTCTCGGCAAACGGGCCGACAAGGTCACCGCGTTCTTCGGCTGCCTCTACTACGCGGGGATGCGGCCCTCCGAGGCGGCAGACCTACGGCGAGAGGACTGCGACCTTCCCGGCCGATGCGTCGACTGTGCGGCCGACTTCGACGACCTGGCGGCGGTCAAGCCTTCCGGGTCCTGCAACCACGAAAAGATCGAATACCGCTGGGGTCGGCTGGTGCTCGCCGGGACCGCCCCGCGCGCCGGGTCGCACTGGACCGATGACGGCGGCTCCCACGAACGGCGCGGCCTCAAGCACCGGGGTCGGCAGGAAACCCGGACGGTCCCGATCCCGCCTCGGCTCGTCGAGCTGCTGGCGGCGCACGTCGAAAACCACAGTGTCGGCCCGGACGGTCGCTTTTTCCGGGGCCTGCACGGTGGGCCGCTCTCCGAGTCGGTGTACGACCGGTGGTGGAAGCTCGCCCGGGAGAAGGCGCTGACCGAATCGCAGGTCGCCTCGCCGCTCGTCCGCAGGCCCTACGACCTACGCCACGCGGCGGCCTCGCTCTGGCTGAATGCCGGCGTCCCGCCGACCGAGGTCGCCCGGCGCCTGGGCCACGGCGTGGCTGTCCTGCTCCGCGTCTACGCCAACTGCATCGACGGCGGCGACGACACCATGAACGACAAGATCGGCGACGCCCTCGGATGATCCACGACGCCCGCCCCAACGCTCGACTGGTCCAGAATGTTTGAGTGATGACAGGAATGGTCGGCCTCGTGCTGCTGTTCGCGCTGGGCTCTGCTGCGGTTTTCGCCCTGGTATACCTGGCCGTGTCGCTGTGGCGGTCAATGAGACGTGGAGTCAACTCCTTACCGCGTGCGTTGAAGTCCCTGACCGTCGAGCCACCGCCGGCCGGGGCCTTCAACGACTCCCGGGACGTGTGGCCGATGCCGAAGGACGACTGATCGGAGACGTACGCGGATGACCGCGAAACTGTGGAGGATGAGCCGTTGAGCACCGAGCATGGCGAGGCGCTGACCACAACGGAACGTCTCGTGCTGCGCGAGGTCCAATCGTCCGACATGGCTGTCATTGAACGGATGTGGCGTGACCCGGTGATGCGGCGATACCTCGGCGGCCCGGTGTCTGATGAAAAAGTGGCCGAGCGGCGGAAATACGACCAGGCGGGCGGACTAATGGTGGCGACGCACTCCGGGGAGGTCGTCGGTAGGTGCCACCTGGGCCGGTACCGCACGGGTGACCTTGAGTTGTCGTACGTCTTCCTGCCGGAGTGGTGGGGGAGAGGGTACGCCCGGGAGGCATGTGCGGCGGCCATCGGGTTGGCCTTCGAACGGTTTCCAGACGCCGCCCGTCTGATCGCTGTCACTCAGGAGGCGAACACCCGTTCGGTCCGACTCCTGGAAGCCCTGGGTATGGCGCGGGTCGACGCGTTCGAGGAGTTCGGCGCGCGTCAGGTGATGCACGCGATCGACCGTCCGTAGGCAGCGCGGATGAGAGCGCAGCAGTGAACCTTGATTGTCCCGGCGGTGTTCAGGTGACGGATTCGAAGACCCTCGGTAGACGAAGGGCGTGGCGAGAGGTGCTTCCCCCGGTCTTTGCGGGAGTCGCCTTGGGGATGGCGGCGTTCGCTGCCGACCTCGTGCCGGAAGCTGTGGGCAGGGTCCTCATGCCAGCCTTCAGCTCGGGATTCGCCTGGGCCGTGGTGGCCGTCGCCGTGAGCTACTACGCCACGACCTTGAGATCAGCTCTGGTCGCTGGGGTCGCCACACTCGCCGTGGCGACGCTGACCTACTACGGCCTCATCGCCTCACTGAGCCGGCAGTGGCTCAGCGGTTCGACGCCACCACCGGACGGGTTCGGCTCCATCATGCGCGCGTCGGCCTTCTGGCTGGTTGGTTCGTTGTTTGGCGGATTGCTGCTTGGCTACCTCGCCCACGTCTTCAGGACGGGCACTACCCGCAACGCCGGCATTGCTCTCGGCGTAGCGCTCGGGCTGCTTGCCGGGGAGGCGGCCTGCACCGTTCTCTTCATCGCGTTCGTCTGGGTCGGTCCCATGGATTCCTTCGTCTGGACGAGGCTGGGGTCGGCAGCGGTGCAACTTCTCCTTGCGGCAGCAGGCGCGCTCGTTGCGTTGCGCCTCTGCCGGCCACAGGTCTCACTGCGGGCCTTCTTGATGGCCACCGCGGTGTCGACGGTGGCGAGCATCGCGAGTTGGCACCTCATCGAGTCGGTTCGGATGACGCTGTAGCCGCGAGGGGCGGCCTGGGGGCAAAGTTCCATCCGTGGGCAGATGGTGGGCGGCTCTCCCTCGGACAGGCGATTGGAAGGCAGAAACGGCAGCTCAGTGACTGTGCCCCAGCCAAGATCGCGGACGCCCTGTACATCCGTCGCGAAAGCTACAGAGGTTCGAATCCTCTACCCGCCACCAGGTGCAGAAAGGGGCCCTTGACCAGCGTGAACGCCGGTCGGGGGCCTCTTTCGTGGGTCTCACCCGGTCCCGCTCCAACCCGCTCGATCTCGCTGGCTGTGTCGTGTACGTGTCGCCGAGATCCGACAGGCATCCGTCACGCGAGCCCGCGATGGATGCGTCACGGCCCGTCCCGAGGTCGTACAGCGCGCTATCCGCTCGCTCCGCTCGCCAGGACCTACCGGGGTCGACCACGGTGGCGGTGGTCAGCAATAACTCGGCCGGCGCGGTGACGGCCTACCTCGCGGCGCATCGGCTCGCGGGGGGGCACGTGTCCCAAGTGATCGGCCAGGCGTACGCCGAGTTGGGCGCATGAAGCGCAACCCGGAACCGATCCTGCGAGCCGTGCGCGCGCATTCGGTAAGCCACCGGGCCGGTGCGTGCTGATTGGCGACTCGCTCTCGAACATTGAGGGAGCGTGGGGCCGCCGGGATCGCGGTGCTCGGCTGTGCGAATCGGCCGCCCAAGGCCGGGGCGCTCCGAGTGGCTAGGGCAGACATGGTGATCGTCGGCATGGAGAAGTTGCTAGGTACTTGATCGCCCAGTCAAGGAACTGAGAATCAGCGGGCGAGTTTAGCTCCGCGTGCAGCCCTTTGGCCGTACTCGACTCAGTCCAGGCAGGATGCCCGTCAAAGACTGCGCCAACGCTCGCTCGCTATAATCCGCCGGCTCACTAGACTCATGCAGAGGAAGAGACGCACATGGCGCATGCCTTTCCTGAGGTGTCAATACATGAAGGAGCGCTGACTCTCCGACCGTTCACCAGCAAGGACGTCGAGGCTACTCACGCGGGGTGTTCGGACGAGTTGACGCAACGGTGGCTGCCACTACCTCAGCCGTACACGCTCGACGACGCCACCACTTGGTGTACGAAGGTCTCGCATGCCTTGCGGGAGTCGGGTGACGGTATCCACTTCGCGATTGCCGATGCGAGGAACGATCATCTCCTGGGCACGGTTGGTCTGAAGAAGACCGACTGGGGCGCGCGAATCAGTGAGGTCGGCTACTGGGTCGCCCCTTGGGCCAGAGGACGCAGAGTTGCAACCGAAGCGACTCGGGCGGTGGGGCGCTGGCTCTTGGCCGATCAGGGTTTCGAGCGTATGGAGCTGAAGGCAGCGGTTGACAACGTCGCCTCCCAGAAGGTGGCTGAGCGCGCGGGGCTGCATCGAGAAGGCATCATGCGAAATGCTGGACTCATCCACGCTGGCCGGGTCGATGTCATCCTGTTCTCGCTGGTGCCCGGTGATCTCGGAGCACCTCAGCGATAGTGGGCAAACACGTGGTCGGTCTTCCGCACCCGCTTTACGGCGGCGCAGCACAGCCGCTCCGGCCGCAGTGACCGTCTTGGCCGCCGACAGAAGGTTCAGCTGCCCTCGACCGTGCTGTCGCCGATCAGGCGCCGAGCTTCTGCGATGACGTCCGCGTCGAGGTCCGCAGTCGTGGTGCCCGTGTACGAGTGCCCGTTGTAGACGGAATCCACGTAGTCGTAGGCGTCCTCAAGAGCGATCAGCTCGGCTGCCAGCGGGGTGCCGTCCCAGGTGATGAAGGCGTACGTCCAGGACGTGAGGTCGCGAGGCGTGATGGTGTGTGCGAGCGCGCGCCGCGCCATGATCCGGAGGGCCTCCTCTTCGCCCTCTCGGCTCCCCTCCTGGTAGTGGGTCAGGGAGAGCTCCGCCAGAGCGTCTTCCAGCCAACGCCGCAACTCGTCGCTCTCGCTGCCCTTTTCGGGCGAGACGCCGGCGAGGATCCGAAGGGTCGGACCGTCCACGCCCGCCATGAGGCAGTCGCAGGCGGCCTCGATCACGTCGGCCGCCGTGGCCGGGTCGATGCTCCACAGGACGGCGGCGTCCTGGAGGCGGGCGAGGGCATCTTGACCGAGCACCGTCACATGATCTGTCATCGCCTCTCCGCTGTCGCTGACGTATTCAGCGGAGCCCGGCCGCGAGTGGTTCGCCGGCCCCCACTCCAAGCCCGTCGAGTGGTGCCCTGCCCGGCGCGGTCAGTCGTGCTCGGGGATGCCCGCCACCCGGTGCGACGCGGCGTGCATGACCTCGGTCACCAGCCGACGCACATGTCCTCCCCGGGCGCTGTACCACGCGCGCCGGCCGTCGCGCCGCACCGTGACCAGTCCTGCCAGCCGCAGCTTGCCCAGGTGCTGCGACACCGCCGGTCGCGCCACCCCCAGCGCCGCCACCAGCCCGGTCACGTCATGCTCGCCGTCGACGAGCAGCCACATCAACCGCAGCCGCGTGCCGTCGGCGAGCATCCGCAACATCTCGGTTGCTGCCTCGACCTGGCTGTCGGCAGGAAGGCGTTGTTGCAGATCACTGGCACCTGCAACATTGTCGCGTGCGTACATGAGCACATATTATCGCCGTCGTCGGGAATACCGGTCCACGATCCGGTGCGGGACGTCGGGAGGCGCGGTGAACGACCACGACCACGATCATGAGCACGACCGGGGCCACGACCACCCGCACGATCACGACCACCACCACGAGGGTCGGCTCACCGCCTGGTGGCATCGGCTGACCCACGCGGTCGTCCCCCACTCGCACGACTCCCGCGCGAAGGTCGACCCGGCGTTGGAGTCCTCCCGCGAAGGCCTACGCGCCCTGTGGATCTCACTGGTCGGCCTCGGGATCACCGCCGTCGCCCAGGCCGTCATCGTCGTGCTGTCCGGCTCGGTCGCCCTGCTCGGCGACACCCTGCACAACGTCGCCGACGCCCTGACCGCCGTACCCCTGGCCATCGCCTTCGTGCTCGGCCGGCGTGCCGCCACCCGTGCCTACACCTACGGCTACGGCCGGGCCGAGGACATCGCCGGCATCATCATCGTCGCGGTCATCGCCGCGTCCGCTGTCGCCGCCGCCTGGACCGCCGTCGCCCGGTTACTGCACCCGACCGAGGTGACCCACCTGCCCTGGGTGGCTGCCGCCGGCTTCGTCGGCTTCGTCGGCAACGAGCTGGTCGCCCGCTACCGCATCCGTGTCGGCCGCCGTATCGGCTCCGCCGCCCTGGTCGCCGACGGCCTGCACGCCCGCACCGACGGCTACACCTCCCTCGCCGTGCTCCTCGCGGCCGGCGGGGCGGCCCTCGGCTGGCGTTGGGCCGACCCGGTGGTCGGCCTGGCCATCGCCGTCGCCATCACCTTCGTCCTCAAGGACGCCGCCCGCGAGGTCTACCGACGCCTCATGGACGCCGTCGACCCCGCCATCGTCGACCAGGCCGAAACCACGCTGCGCGCCGTCGACGGCGTCCGCGACGTCACCACGGTCCGGCTCCGCTGGATCGGCCACCGCCTCCACGCCGAAGCCGAACTCGTCGTGGACACCCACCTCAGCCTCGTCGCCGCCCACGAGATCGCCGCCGACGCCGAGCACCAGCTCACCCACGCCGTGCCCCGGCTGACCAGCGCCACCGTGCACACCGATCCCGACTGCCACCGCGGCGCCCACCACCACACCGACCTGTCGCACAGGCGCCGGCAGCTGACCCGCTGACGACTAGCTCCCACCAACCCGTCCGCCGCGACGTCCCGCGACGGGTGGCGGATGCCGAAGGGCGACCGAGGGGCCTCGACTCCGGGCGTGAGTCGGCACGGCGGTCCCCGGCGGGCCGGTTCACGTGCCCGGCGGGATTCTCCCGCCACCGCGCGGGGCCCGGGTGCCGGCGGCGGGCCGTCCTCCTGGCGCCGCGACTGCGGTACGGGCTTTGTCGGTCCCTCGTCAGTGCCCCTGGCGCGCTGGCGCAGAACGAGTATGGTGGTCGATGTTCGCTCGAGTCTCGTCCTCGACACGAGGTCGCCCCTGGTGAGGGTGGGTACGTCTGGACTCCTGGACCTTCCCCCAATTGCGCGGAAGGTCGCATTCCGCAATGTGCGAAGTGCACGGTGCCCACTCAGCCCTGTGATCAGGGCTCGGTCGGGGCATCCCCTGGGCCGAACGGCGGAACGTCACCGACGCTCGGTCCGGCGGTGCCCGCACGGCTTTTCTGGGTACCTGCCTTGTGGCACGATCGTGGAACCCTCACCATCCCCGTGACACTTCCCCCGACAGGAGCAAACATGTCTGGTCGAAGGCTGGGCCGGCTGCTTGGCTCGCTTTTCGCACTCGCCGCTCTCGCGAGCGTCGTCCTGGGCGGTGACCTCTGGGAGACCGGAGATCTCCAGACCGCCGACGTCATCTGGAACATGCCCGCGCCTCGCTGACACCATCGCTCGATGACGTGAACCGGCGGGCCGGTAAGGGGGCACGGCATGGCGGGTCGTGGCCGCACCGGCCCCCGCTCGACTGAATACGCGTGGCTGATCACCGGGCCCTTGGCCCTGATCGCCATCGTCTGCACGACAGCGGTCGGGCTGGTCGCTCCACAGCCGTTCGGCGAGTGGTCGCTCGCGCTGCCACTCTTCGTGGCCATGGTGGGTGCCGGGCTCCCGGTGCTGAACTTCACGGTCCGGCGGCAGTCCCTCGGCGTCACCCTGACCGAGATCCCGCTGGTCCTGGCGTTCTACCTCGTGGAGCCACTCACGGTCGTCGTGATCTACACGGTCGCGTCGGCCGTGACCCACATCCGGCACCGGTTCGGCGCGACGAAGTTCTGGTTCAACGTGGCCCGGGCGGCCGCGGGCTCGTCGCTGGCCGTCCTCGTGCTCCAGGCCCTGCCGCCCGTCGAGGGCGTCGGCCCGGACACCTGGCTGAAGCTGTTCTTCGCGGCCAGCATGGTGAACCTGCTGAGCATCGCCTCGGTCGCCGGTGTGCACACGCTGTTGCAGGGCTGGCAGGCGGGCCGGGGCACGCTCCGGCAGTCGCCGCCCGCGCTCCTGGCCGCGATGATCAACATCGCCAGCGGGATGATCGTCCTCATTCTCATCGCGACCACCTGGTGGTCGCTGCTGCTGCTGGGGGCACTCCTCGTCGCGCTGGCCCTCGTCTATCGGGCGTACGCGCAGTTCTTCCGGCAGCACCGCACCCTCACCGACATGTACGAGCTGAGCCGCGCGGTGAGCGAGAGCGGCGAGTACGGCACGCTGCCCGACGCCCTCCTGGGCCGGGTGCGGGCGCTCATGCAGGCGGAGTACGCCACGCTCTGGCTGCCCGCCCAGGGCAGGCACCCCGAGGTGCTGCTGACCGCGCGTAACGACGCCCCCGGTCTGCTCGACTTCGCGAAGACCCCGGCCGCCCTGCGGGAACGGACCCGGGACGAGGGCCGCACCGTCGCCGTCGGCCGAGGACTGACGACCGACGCCGACCTGCGCGCCTCGCTCTCGACGCACGGGGTCAAGGACGTGATCGTCCTTCCGCTGCGCTCCGGCCAGGCGGTCATCGGCACGCTGGAGGTGGCCAACCGGCTGGGCGACAGCAACTACTTCGTCCGCACCGACGTGCCTCTCTTCGAGACGGTGGCGGCGCACGCGGCGGTGGCGTTGGAGAACTCGCGGCTGGTGGACCGGCTCCGGCACGACGCCGGCCACGACACCCTCACCAAGCTGCCCAACCGGCGGCGGATCACCGACGCGCTGGGGGAGGCCGTCAAGATCCGGGCGCCCGGCGAGGTGGTGGCCCTGCTGCTGTTCGACGTCGACCGGCTGCGCCAGGTCAACGAGTCGCTCGGGCACGCCGCCGGCGACAAGGTCCTGGTGGAGGTCGCCAACCGGCTGCGCTCCTGCGTACCCTCGTCGGCCCTGGTCGGGCGGGCCGGCGGGGACGAGTTCCTGGTGACGCTGCGGCTGGAGAGCGCCGAGGCGGCGACGGAGCTGGCCGCGCAGCTGCGCGAGCAGATCCGCGACGAGATGGTCTTCGACGCGCTCACCCTCGACGTGGACACGGCGGTCGGTGTCGCCGTGCATCCCGACCACGGCAGCGACGCCGCCTCCCTGCTGCAACGGGTGGACCTGGCGGCGACGGCGGCCAAGTCCGTGCCGGGCAGCGTGCAGCTGTTCAGCCCGGCGCTGGAGTCCCGGTCGCTGCGGCGGCTCGGCCTCGCCGGCGACCTGCGGCGCGCGCTCGACGACGACGAGCTGGAGGTCTACTTCCAGCCCAAGGTGACGCTGCGGGACCGCCGGCTGGTCGGCGTGGAGTGCCTGGCCCGCTGGGAGCACCCGGCGCACGGCACGGTCGCCCCGGAGGACTTCGTGGCGGTGGCCGAGCACACCGGACAGCTCGGCCGGTTCACCGAGTTCGTGCTCCGCGAGGGGCTGCGGCGCAGCCGGGACTGGACGCACGCCGGCCAGCCGCTCGCCGTCGCGGTCAACCTCTCCGCCCGTACGCTCACCGACCAGCACTTCCCGGCCCGCGTCAAGGAGCTGCTCGACGAGTACGGCGTACCGCCGCAGCGGCTCACGCTGGAGATCAAGGAGGCCGGGGTGCTGGACGGCACCGACCGGCCCATCCCGACCCTGCGGCGGCTGCGCGACCTCGGCGTACGGCTGTCGGTGGACGACTTCGGCACCGGCGACTCGTCGCTGGCCCACCTGCGCCGGCTGCCGGTGCACGAGGTGAAGGTCGACCGTTCCTTCGTGCAGGGCATGGCGACGGACCCGGGCGACCTGGCGATCGTCAACGCGGTGGTCACGCTCTCCCAGCAGTTCGGCCTGGCCGTGGTCGCCGAGGGCGTGGAGAGCGAGCTGACCCTAGAGCTGCTCCAGGACATCGGCTGTGAGATCGGCCAGGGCTTCCTGTTCAGCCGGCCGCTGCCGTACGAGCGCCTGGAGGCCTGGTTCGGCGCCCAGGTGGACCCGGAGACGATCTCCCCGGGGGAGCTGCCCCGGTTGCGGGCCGTGCCCTGATCTGCGGAAACGCCCCTGTGGGGGATCCGATTTCATCTCCGCCGCAGGGCCGTGTAATGTATCCCCTGCGCGTCACCCCCCGGGGAGATCGCGCAGGCCCCCTTAGCTCAGTCGGCAGAGCGTCTCCATGGTAAGGAGAAGGTCTACGGTTCGATTCCGTAAGGGGGCTCAGAGGGTCCGGCTGGACCCGCCACGGCGGTGTAGCTCAGATGGCAGAGCAAGCGGCTCATAATCGCTGTGTCGCCGGTTCAAGTCCGGCCACCGCTACTCTCGTCCACCGGGCCAGCTCCCGGCGGTCGGTGGGATGGGCGCCACAGGCGCCCACTTTGCATGTCCGCGCAGTCAGCGCGTAGGCTGATGCGCCGTAGTTGTTATCCGTAGCGAGGAAGGCACTCCGCCGTGGCGAAGGCGACCGATGTCCGGCCGAAGATCACTTTGGCGTGTGTGGAGTGCAAGGAGCGCAACTACATCACGCGCAAGAACCGTCGTAACGACCCCGACCGCATCGAGCTGAAGAAGTTCTGCCCGCGGGACGGCAAGCACACGGTCCATCGCGAGACCCGCTGACCCACGGCCGGCACTCCGCCGGCCCGGTCCTCTGGCATTTCCCGATCGCCGGTCCATAGGGACGGCGCGGCTCCGGCCGTCGCCGACCGTACGGATCGGCGATCGGCGTTTGCGTGTAGGTTCGCGGCATGTCCCTGGACCCGTCCTTCGTCGGCCGGACGTATCCGCCGACCGCCCCCTACCAGGTGGGCCGAGAAAAGATCCGCGAGTTCGCCACGGCGATCGGCGCCGCCGATCCGGCCCACCACGACCCGGAGGCCGCCCGTGCGCTCGGCCACCCGGACGTGGTCGCCCCGCCGACCTTCCCCATCGTGCTCACGATGGCGGCCAACCAGCAGATCATCGACGACCCGGCCCTCGGCGTCGACTACAGCCGCGTCGTCCACGGCGACCAGCGCTTCGCCTACACCCGCCCGGTGGTGGCGGGGGACGAGCTGGTCTGCGTCAGCGTCATCGACGGCGTCAGCAGCCGTGGCGGGCACGGCTTCCTGACCACCCGCACCGAGGTCGCCACCCCGGCCGGCGAGCCGGTGGTGACCGTCTGGTCGAAGCTCGTCGTACGCGGGGAGGGCTGAGATGGAGCTGCCAGCCAGGACGTTCCGGGTGACGCGCGCGGACCTGGTCCGCTACGCCGGCGCCTCGGGGGACTTCAACCCGATCCACTGGAGCGACCGGACCGCCACGAAGGTGGGTCTGCCGGGCGTGATCGCCCACGGCATGTTCACCATGGCGCTGGTCGGCCGCGCGGTCGCCGAGTGGGCCGGGGCGCCCGACGCGATCGTCGACTACAACGTCCGCTTCACCCGGCCGGTGGTCGTCCCGGACGACGACGAGGGCACCGAGATCGAGGTCACGGCGGTGGTCCGGGAGGTCACCGAGGACGGCCTGACCAGGCTCGACGTGACCGCCGTCTGCCGGGGCGAGAAGGTGCTGTCGCAGGCGCGGGCGACCGTCCGGGCAGCGCGCTGACCAGGCACTCGACGCGCGAGGGGCAGACCGGTTGGGAAAGTCGTGCCGCTACCCGTACACTGGTCCGCCGTGGGGCAAGTAACCCCTGCACGGTCGTGCATGACCGGGCGGGGCGAGCATTGCCGCACAGGGGTGTAGCTCAATTGGCAGAGCAGCGGTCTCCAAAACCGCAGGCTGCAGGTTCAAGTCCTGTCACCCCTGCGCCTCAGGCCTGACCGTTCCCGTGGGTCGCGCCGCCGTACGGCGGCGTCCGGCCCGTGGTGGTGGCATCGGCGGGGTGGCTCCGAGGCATTCGGGCCCTCCCGGCTGATCCGCCGGCCGCGGCCCGTCGCGGGACGGTTGGTCCGGCCGGCGTGACCTAACGCCGCGCACGCCCGACAGCGTGCGACCCCGACATCCCGCGACGGAGGGCGAAGTGGCCGACAAGAAGCGGCGCGGCGAGGACGCCGGCGACGACCGTCTGCACGACGAGGTCGTCGACGACGTGGCCGACGACGACGCCACCGACGCCGAGGAGCCGGTTTCCCGCGGCGGCACCGCGACGCGTTCGCGGGCGAAGGCGGATTCGGCGGACAGCCGTCCGAAGACCAAGGCGGAAACCGAGCGGGTGGGTCTGTTCGGCCGCATCGCCCGATTCATCCGCGAGGTCGTGGCGGAACTGCGTAAGGTCATCTGGCCGACCCGCAAGGAGCTGCTGACCTACACGGCCGTGGTGGTCGCCTTCGTCACGGTGATGCTGACGATCGTGGCCGGCCTTGACTTCGCCTTCGCGAAGGGCGTGCTGTGGGTCTTCGGCAACCCCAGCTGACCGGCCGACTGAGCCGATAGTGACGGAAGTGAGCGAGCGTGCCTGAGTACGACGAGACCGCCGAGACCACGGACGAGCAGTCCACGGTGGCGACGGCGGCTGGTGACGAGTCGGTCGAGGCCGCCAGCGAGCCGGAGTTCCCCACCACCGAGCCCGCACCGGACGAGGACTACGACCCGGTTGCCGAGCTGCGGCAGAAGCTGCGCTACGCGCCGGGCGACTGGTACGTGGTGCACTCGTACGCCGGCTACGAGAACAAGGTCAAGACCAACCTCGAGACCCGGATCACGAGCCTCGACATGGAGGACTACATCTACCAGGTCGAGGTGCCGACCCGGGAAGAGGTGGAGGTCAAGAACGGGAAGCGGTCGCAGATCCAGGCCAAGGTCTTCCCGGGCTACATCCTGGTCCGGATGGAGCTGACCGCCGAGTCCTACTCCTGCGTGCGCAACACGCCGGGCGTCACCGGCTTCGTGGGCGCGACGGACCGGGCCGACCGCCCGGCCCCGCTCTCGCTCGACGAGGTGCTGAAGTGGCTGGCGCCGGCGATCGAGACCGAGCAGAAGAAGGCCAAGCCCGAGATCAAGGTCCTCGACTTCGAGGTCGGCGACTCGGTCACCGTCACCGACGGCGCCTTCGCCTCGCTGCCGGCCACGATCAGTGAGATCAACGCCGACCAGCAGAAGCTCAAGGTGCTGGTGTCGATCTTCGGCCGCGAGACGCCGGTGGAGCTGAACTTCAACCAGGTCGCCAAGATCTGACGTCCGGAGCGCCGGCGGTGGGCAGCGGCCCGCCGCCGGCGTATCCGTTCCGCCCTCCCGCCCGACCTCGGCGCAGGCGGCGGCGGGACGCTGCGCTACTCTAGAACGTCGTCGCTGTCGCATCGCGCTGACCGTGCGCGCCTGCGGCCGGCACCTTTCCCAGTTTCAAGCCCCAGGAAGAGACATGCCTCCGAAGAAGAAGCTCGTCAAGACTTTCACGCTTCAGCTGAAGGCGGGCCAGGCCACGCCGGCGCCGCCCGTCGGCCCGGCGCTCGGCCAGCACGGCGTGAATATCATGGAGTTCTGCAAGTCCTACAACGCGCAGACCGAGTCCCAGCGGGGCGACATCGTCCCCGCCGAGATCAGCGTCTACGAGGACCGCAGCTTCACCTTCGTCCTGAAGACCCCGCCCGCCGCCCGGCTGCTGCTCAAGGCCGCCGGGGTGGAGAAGGGCTCGGGCGTCCCGCAGAAGGACAAGGTCGGCTCGGTGTCGCAGGCCCAGGTGCGTGAGATCGCCGAGAAGAAGATGGTCGACCTCAACGCCAACGACATCGACCAGGCTGCGAAGATCATCGCCGGCACCGCCCGGTCGATGGGCATCACCGTCAACGACTGACGCTGGTCAGCACTCACCCGATCAGTTCGTGGGAGGGCGCGCGGACGTCGCGGCCCGCCATAGACCACAGGAGTACGCAGAACATGCAGCGCAGCAAGAGCTACCGCAAGGCCGCCGAGGTCATCGACCGGTCGAAGCTCTACACCCCCGCCGAGGCCGTGAAGCTGGCCAAGGACACCACCACCGCCAAGTTCGACGCCACGGTCGAGGTCGCCATGCGCCTCGGCGTCGACCCCCGCAAGGCGGACCAGATGGTCCGTGGCGTGGTCAACCTGCCGCACGGCACCGGTAAGACCGCCCGCGTGATCGTCTTCGCCGCCGGCGCGAAGGCCGAAGAGGCCGCCGCCGCCGGTGCGGACGAGGTGGGCACCGACGAGCTGGTCGCCCGGATCCAGGGCGGTTGGCTCGACTTCGACGCGGCGATCGCCACGCCGGACCAGATGGCCAAGATCGGCCGGATCGCGCGGATCCTGGGCCCGCGCGGTCTCATGCCGAACCCGAAGACCGGCACCGTGACCATGGACGTCACCAAGGCCGTCTCGGACATCAAGGGCGGTAAGATCACCTTCCGGGTGGACAAGCACTCCAACCTGCACCTGATCATCGGCAAGGCCTCGTTCTCCGAGTCCCAGCTGATCGACAACTACGCGGCGGTCCTCGACGAGGTCCTGCGGGCCAAGCCGTCCGCCGCGAAGGGCAAGTACCTCAAGAAGGTCACCCTCACCACCACCATGGGCCCGGGCGTCCCGGTCGACCCCAACGTGGTGAAGAACCTGCAGGAGGCCTCGGCCGAGGCCTGAGCATCCGCACCCGTGACGGGGCGTCGCCACATCGTGGCGGCGCCCCGTTCCGCGTCGGTTGTGGCATGCTCGGCCGGTGCGCCTGGAGAACGTCTGGCTGCGCTACCGGCGGCGGGGCCCGTGGGTGCTGCGGGAAGCCGCGGTGCGCGTCGGCCCCGGTGAGGTCGTGGTCGTGCTCGGCCGCAACGGCGTGGGCAAGTCGACCCTGCTCCAGGTGGCGGCCGGGGTGCTACGGCCGAGCCGGGGGCGGGTCACCGGTCGGCCCCGGCACGTCGGGTGGGTCCCGGAGCGCTTCCCGGCCGACCAGCCCTTCACCGTCGAGCACTACCTGACCGCCATGGGGCGGGTCGCCGGCCTCGATCCGGCCGCCGCCGGCCACGCGGTCGACCACTGGACCGCCCGGCTGGGCCTGTCCGCGTTCCGCCGGGTCCGGCTGCCGGAGCTGTCCAAGGGCACCGCGCAGAAGGTCGGCCTGGCCCAGGCGATGCTGCGTCCACCCGGCCTGCTGGTGCTCGACGAGCCGTGGGAGGGCCTCGACGCCGCCACCCGGGACCTGGTGCCCGCGGTGATCGACGAGGTGGCGGCGGCGGGCGGGTCGGTGCTGGTCAGCGACCACCGCGGCGAGATCGCCCGGTTGCCCGGCGCCCGCCGGTGGACGGTGGCGGACGGCACGGTCACCGAGGCCGCGCCGTCGGCGGACACGGCGCTGGCGGTGGTCGAGGTCGCGGTCCCGGCCGCGCGGGTCGACGGCACCGTCGCCCGGTTGCGCGCCTAGGGCCACCAGATCCTTCGCGTACGCCAACCCGCCCGGCCCGGCGCCCCCGACGGCGCGCAGCGGCCGCCGACGGGGACTGTGGACGGCGGCGCGACGCCCCTCGTCCGGGCGCCGGAGGCCACGGGCGGGACGACCGGGGGCCCGCGGTGACCGCGCTGCTCCGGCTGCGGCTGGCGGGCTTCCTGCGTACGGGACGGGCGCTGGCCCCGCTGCTGGCCGGCCTGGTGGCCCTCGGCGTCCTTTACGGCGGCGGCCGGGCGCAGCCGGGGGAGGCGTACGGCGTCTCGGCGGTGGTGCTCTTCCCCGTGCTCGCCTGGCAGACCAAGGTGCTGCTGGACGTCGAGCCGGACGTGCAGCGCCGGCTGGCCCAGGCGCTGGTCGGGGTGCGCCGGGAGCGACTGGCCGGGCTGCTGGCGGCCGGCGTGGCCGGGCTCGGCACGGTGGCCGTCGCGCTGGTCTTCCCGTGGCTGGTCGGCGGGGTCGCCGGCCCCGTGGAGCCGGGCGACCGGTCGGTGCCGGTGGGCATCGCCGTCGGGCTGTGGGCGCACCTGCTGGCCGTACCCGCGGCGGTGGCGCTCGGGGCGCTGGCCAGCCGCGCCTCGACGGGCAGCGCGGGCTACGGCGTCGCGGTGCTCGCGCTCGGCGGGGTCGGCGCGGTCGTCCTCGGGCTGAGCGGTTCGGTGGCGCCGTGGCTGGCGCCGCCGGTGATGGCGACCGCGCGGGCCGCCGCTGACGACCTGGCCGCGTCGAGGGTGGGTCTGCTCACCGCCTGGGCCGCGGCCTGGAGCGCGGCGGCCAGCGCCGCGTACCTGTGGCGGCGGCGCTACCGGCCCTGACCCGGCGCGGCCTCCGGTCCCTCGGGTGCGGGGGAGTGACCCGGCGCACCCGGGGGCGATTTGGTGGTCGCGGGCCTTTCGCGTAACCTAGGCCACGAAGTTCCACCCAGAGACCGCTGGTCACCGTGCCCCGGCACGGTCGAAGGTTCCCGCGACGACGGGCGACCCGCGCAGGGCGGTAAGCGAAATTCGGTGCTGAGCATGGTCCGCCGACCGTGTCCGTGTGCCGGCCCTCGCCCCGTGCGCCCTGCGCCGGGGCCTTTCTCGTTGTCGTGGCGCCTGCGCCCCCGTCGAAAGCTCCGGCCGACGACGGTGACCGGCCTCGAGTAACGAGAGAGGAGGGACATGGCGGACAAGCCGATCCGGGCCGACAAGGCCACGGCCGTCGCTGAGCTGACCGAGAGCTTCCGCAACGCGGGCGCCACGGTGCTGACCGAGTACCGCGGTCTGACGGTTTCCCAGCTCACGCAGCTGCGGCGCTCGTTGGGTCAGGAGACCAGCTACACGGTCGCGAAGAACACGCTCGCGAAGCGTGCCGCGACCGACGCTGGCATTTCCGGCCTCGACGAGATGTTCACCGGTCCTACCGCGCTGACTTTCGTTTCGGGCGACGTCGTCGAGGCGGCGAAGGGGCTTCGCGACTTCGCGAAGGCCAACCCGAAGCTCGTCATCAAGGGCGGTGTCTTCGAGGGCAGGGCCATCACCGCGGCCGAGGTCACGAAGCTCGCCGACCTGGAGTCCCGCGAGGTGCTGCTGGCCAAGCTGGCCGGCGCGATGAAGGGCAACCTGAGCAAGGCCGCGGCCCTGTTCCAGGCCCCGCTGTCGAAGACCGCCCGCCTGGCGGCCGCCCTGCAGGACAAGCGCGAGAAGGAGGGCGCCGAGGCGGCCTGAGGCCCCGCGGCGCACCCAGTTCTTACCTAACAGATTCAGGAAAGGACGCCAGACATGGCGAAGCTCAGCACCGACGAGCTGCTCGACGCGTTCAAGGAGATGACGCTGATCGAGCTCTCCGAGTTCGTGAAGCAGTTCGAGGAGACCTTCGAGGTCACCGCCGCGGCTCCGGTCGCCGTCGCCGGCCCGGCCGGCCCGGCCGCCGCCGCCCCGGTCGAGGAGGAGAAGGACGAGTTCGACGTCATCCTCGAGGCCGACGGTGGCAAGAAGATCCAGGTCATCAAGGTCGTGCGCGAGCTGACCGGCCTGGGCCTCAAGGAGGCCAAGGACCTGGTCGAGGCCGCTCCGAAGGCCGTCCTGGAGAAGGCCAACAAGGAGACCGCCGAGAAGGCGAAGACCAAGCTCGAGGGCGAGGGCGCCAAGGTCACCCTCAAGTGACCTGACGTTCCACCAGACGCGCGTCCGGCTCGGTGAGCCGGGGCACATCGCGTCACGGCGGGCGGTGATCCGACAGTGGATCGCCGCCCGCCGTCTTGGTGGACCGGCGGCAGGCGCGTGAGCAGGGCGTCGACGCCTCGAACCGGCCGGCGGCCGGGGCCCGGCGGTAGCCCGTCGGTGGGAAAGACGCGGCGAGCCGGATGCCGGGCCTTGACGCGGCACCGGCCCGACAGGCACGCTGACACAGCAAGACCTTCCGCGCTTGCAACGGCCACCACTTGGGTAATGGCAGCGGCGACACCGTCGGCCGCCACACCCGAGCGGCCCGGCAGGAACGTCGCGTTCCGAGCGGCCCGGTGATACCCCGGTTCGAGGGGCCCGAGGCACGTTCCGCGACGACCTGCGGGGTGGGCTGGACAGCGGTTAGCCTCTCGGCTACACTGCTAGTTTGCGCTGCCTTCCGACTTGACCCCTGCTCGGAAATGTCCGTTTACGGATATTTCTGGTGGGGTCATTGGAGTGCACGCGTACCAGCCGTTCTGCAGCACCGGTCCTCGGAAGGACGCATCTTGGCAGCTTCCCGCCCTGCGAAGACCAGTCGTACGTCGAGCGCATTCGCTCCCCGCCGAGTTTCATTCGGCAGGATCACCGAACACCTCGAGGTCCCCAACCTCCTCGCCATCCAGAACGAGTCCTTCGACTGGCTCGTCGGCAACGAGGCTTGGCAGGGCCGGTCGGCGGACGACCCGCACGCACGCTCGGGTCTCGCGGAGATCCTCGACGAGATCAGTCCCATTGAGGACTTCTCCGGCACCATGTCGCTCTCCTTCTCGGCTCCGCGCTTCGACGAGGTCAAGGCCTCGATCGAGGAGTGCAAGGAGAAGGACCTGACCTACTGCGCCCCGCTGTTCGTGACGGCGGAGTTCACCAACAACACCACCGGCGAGATCAAGAGCCAGACGGTGTTCATGGGTGACTTCCCGATGATGACGCCGAAGGGCACCTTCATCATCAACGGCACCGAGCGCGTCGTGGTCAGCCAGCTCGTCCGCTCGCCGGGCGTCTACTTCGACAAGCAGCCGGACAAGACCTCCGACCGCGACCTCACCAGCGTCAAGGTCATCCCCAGCCGGGGTGCCTGGCTGGAGTTCGACATCGACAAGCGCGACACGGTCGGCGTCCGCATCGACCGCAAGCGCCGGCAGGCCGTCACGGTCCTGCTCAAGGCCGTCGGTTGGTCGGCCGAGCGGATCCGCGAGCGGTTCGGCTGGTCCGAGCTGATGATGACCACGCTCGAGAAGGACCACATCGCCGGCGCGGACGAGGCGTTGCTCGACATCTACCGGAAGCTCCGCCCTGGCGAGCCGCCGACCCGCGAGAACGCCCAGACCCTGCTCGACAACCTCTTCTTCAACCCGAAGCGGTACGACGTCGCCAAGGTCGGTCGTTACAAGTTCAACAAGAAGCTCGAGCTGGAGGTGCCGATCACGACCGGCACCCTGACCGAGGACGACATCGTCGCCACCGTGGAGTACCTCTGCCGGCTGCACGCCGGTGAGGACGGCTACGAGGCCGACGACATCGACCACTTCGGCAACCGGCGCCTGCGTACCGTGGGCGAGCTGATCCAGAACCAGGTCCGGGTCGGTCTGTCCCGGATGGAGCGCGTCGTCCGCGAGCGGATGACGACGCAGGACGTCGAGGCGATCACGCCGCAGACCCTGATCAACATCCGCCCGGTGGTGGCGGCGATCAAGGAGTTCTTCGGCACCTCGCAGCTGTCCCAGTTCATGGACCAGACCAACCCGCTGGCGGGCCTGACCCACCGGCGCCGGCTGAGCGCGCTCGGCCCGGGTGGTCTGTCCCGGGAGCGGGCCGGCTTCGAGGTCCGCGACGTGCACCCGTCCCACTACGGCCGGATGTGCCCGATCGAGACGCCGGAAGGCCCGAACATCGGCCTGATCGGCGCGCTCTCCACCTTCGCCCGGGTCAACCCGTTCGGCTTCATCGAGACGCCGTACCGGAAGGTCGTCGACGGTCGGGTCACCGACCAGATCGACTACCTGACCGCGGACGAGGAGGACCGGTTCGTCAAGGCGCAGGCCAACGCGCCGCTGAAGGCCGACGGCACCTTCGCCGAGGACCGGGTCCTGTGCCGCCGTAAGGGCGGCGAGACCGAGGACGTGGTTCCGGGCGCCGTGGACTACATGGACGTGTCGCCGCGGCAGATGACCTCGGTCGCGACCGCGATGATCCCGTTCCTCGAGCACGACGACGCCAACCGGGCACTGATGGGCGCGAACATGCAGCGCCAGGCGGTGCCGCTGGTCAAGGCCGAGTCCCCGCTCGTCGGCACCGGCATGGAGTACCGCGCCGCGGTCGACGCCGGTGACGTGGTCGTCGCCGAGGTCGGTGGCGTCATCGAGGACCTCTGCGCCGACTACATCACGATCCACCAGGACGACGGCCACCGCCGCACGTACCTGCTGCACAAGTTCCGCCGCTCCAACGCCGGCTCCTGCGTCAACCAGAAGCCGGTCGTCTTCGAGGGCGACCGCGTCGAGGCCGGTCAGGTCATCGCCGACGGTCCCTGCACCGACGAGGGCGAGATGGCGCTCGGGCGCAACCTGCTCGTGGCGTTCATGTGCTGGGAGGGCCACAACTACGAGGACGCGATCATCCTGTCGCAGCGCCTCGTGCAGCAGGACGTCCTCACCTCGATCCACATCGAGGAGCACGAGGTCGACGCCCGGGACACCAAGCTCGGCCCGGAGGAGATCACCCGCGACATCCCGAACGTCAGCGAGGAGATGCTCGCCGACCTCGACGAGCGCGGCATCATCCGGATCGGCGCCGAGGTCGTCCCCGGCGACATCCTGGTCGGCAAGGTCACGCCCAAGGGTGAGACCGAGCTGACTCCGGAGGAGCGGCTGCTCCGCGCGATCTTCGGTGAGAAGGCGCGCGAGGTCCGCGACACCTCGCTGAAGGTGCCGCACGGCGAGACCGGCACGGTCATCGGCGTGCGTACCTTCTCCCGCGAGGACGGCGACGAGCTGCCGCCGGGCGTCAACGAGCTGGTCCGGGTCTACGTCGCCCAGAAGCGGAAGATCCAGGACGGCGACAAGCTCGCCGGCCGGCACGGCAACAAGGGCGTCATCTCCAAGATCCTGCCGATCGAGGACATGCCGTTCCTGGAGGACGGCACGCCCGTCGACATCGTGCTCAACCCGCTGGGTGTCCCGTCCCGGATGAACATCGGCCAGGTGCTGGAGACGCACCTCGGCTGGGTGGCGAAGACGGGGTGGAGCGTCGACGGCGACGACGCCGAGTGGAAGCGCCAGCTGCGCTCCATCGAGGCGCACGAGTCCGAGCCGGACACCAACGTGGCCACGCCGGTCTTCGACGGTGCCCGCGAGGAGGAGATCTCCGGCCTGCTGGCGTCGACCCTGCCCAACCGGGACGGCAAGCAGCTGATCGGTTCCAGCGGCAAGGCGCAGCTGTTCGACGGCCGCTCCGGTGAGCCGCTGCCGGACCCGATCGCGGTCGGCTACATCTACATCCTGAAGCTCAACCACCTGGTCGACGACAAGATCCACGCCCGGTCGACCGGCCCGTACTCGATGATCACGCAGCAGCCGCTGGGTGGTAAGGCGCAGTTCGGTGGTCAGCGCTTCGGCGAGATGGAGTGCTGGGCGATGCAGGCGTACGGCGCCGCGTACGCCCTGCAGGAGCTGTTGACGATCAAGTCCGACGACGTCCTCGGCCGGGTCAAGGTCTACGAGGCCATCGTCAAGGGCGAGAACATCCCCGAACCGGGCATCCCGGAGTCGTTCAAGGTGCTGCTCAAGGAGCTGCAGTCGCTGTGCCTCAACGTCGAGGTGCTGTCCAGCGACGGCGTGGCCCTGGAGATGCGCGAGACCGACGACGAGGTGTTCCGCGCCGCGGAGGAGCTGGGCATCGACCTGTCCCGGCGCGAGCCGAGCTCGGTCGAAGAGGTCTGAGGTGAGCGGTCGGGGGGGGGGGGGGGGGGGCCCGCCCCCCCCCCCCCCCCCCCCCCCAAAAAAACACCAAAAAAAACTAAAAAAAAGACCCAAACAACAAAAAAAAAAACTAGACGAACAGCA
>NZ_JBFABB010000028.1:38636-66574 GCF_040640035.1 Micromonospora sp. NPDC023633
TTGTTGGTTTCCCCCCGGGGTGGGTTGGTGGTCTTCCCCCCCCGGGGGGGCCTGCGGGGCTGGCTCTTTTTGTTCTGTTGTCCGGGGAGGCGGGCCGGCTCGCCGGCTCCCGACCCCACCCACTAGCTAGCAGTACAGACGACGACATAGGGGACATAGTGCTCGACGTCAACTTCTTCGACGAGCTGCGCATCGGCCTCGCCACCGCTGACGACATCCGTCAGTGGTCGCACGGTGAGGTCAAGAAGCCTGAGACGATCAACTACCGCACCCTGAAGCCGGAAAAGGACGGGCTCTTCTGCGAGAAGATCTTCGGTCCGCAGCGGGACTGGGAGTGCTACTGCGGTAAGTACAAGCGGGTCCGGTTCAAGGGCATCATCTGCGAGCGCTGCGGCGTCGAGGTGACCCGGTCGAAGGTCCGCCGTGAGCGGATGGGGCACATCGAGCTCGCCGCCCCGGTGACCCACATCTGGTACTTCAAGGGCGTGCCGAGCCGGCTGGGCTACCTGCTGGACCTCGCCCCCAAGGACCTCGAAAAGATCATCTACTTCGCCTCGTACGTCGTGACCAGCGTGGACGCCGAGTCGCGTCACCGTGACCTCTCGACGATCGAGAACGAGATCCTGGCCGAGAAGCGGCAGGCCGAGAACAGCCGCGACTCGGAGATCGAGAAGCGGGCCACCAAGCTCGAGGCCGACCTGGCCGAGCTGGAGGCCGAGGGTGCCAAGGCGGACGTCCGGCGCAAGGTCAAGGAGGGCGGAGAGCGCGAGATGCGCCAGATCCGCGACCGGGCCCAGCGCGAGATCGACCGCCTGGACGAGGTGCTGGACACCTTCCGCAAGCTGGAGCCGAAGCAGCTCGTCACCGACGAACTGCTCTACCGCGAGCTGCGGGACCGGTTCGGCGAGTACTTCACCGGCGGCATGGGCGCCGAGGCCATCAAGGCGCTGGTCCAGAACATGGACCTCGACGCCGAGGCCGAGAACCTGCGCGAGACCATCCGCTCCGGCAAGGGCCAGCGGAAGATCCGGGCGCTCAAGCGGCTCAAGGTCGTCGCGGCGTTCCTGAACACCCGCAACTCGCCGCTCGGCATGGTGCTCGACTGCGTGCCGGTCATCCCGCCGGACCTGCGCCCGATGGTGCAGCTCGACGGTGGCCGCTTCGCGACCTCCGACCTGAACGACCTGTACCGCCGCGTGATCAACCGGAACAATCGCCTCAAGCGGCTGATCGACCTCGGCGCGCCCGAGATCATCGTCAACAACGAGAAGCGGATGCTCCAGGAGGCCGTCGACGCGCTGTTCGACAACGGCCGTCGCGGCCGGCCGGTCACCGGGCCGGGCAACCGCCCGCTGAAGTCGCTCTCCGACATGCTCAAGGGCAAGCAGGGCCGGTTCCGGCAGAACCTGCTGGGCAAGCGCGTCGACTACTCCGGCCGTTCGGTCATCGTCGTCGGCCCGAAGCTCAAGCTGCACCAGTGCGGCCTGCCCAAGCAGATGGCGCTGGAGCTGTTCAAGCCGTTCGTGATGAAGCGGCTGGTCGACCTCAACCACGCGCAGAACATCAAGTCCGCCAAGCGGATGGTCGAGCGGCAGCGGCCGGTCGTGTGGGACGTGCTGGAAGAGGTCATCGGCGAGCACCCGGTCCTGCTGAACCGGGCGCCGACCCTGCACCGCCTGGGCATCCAGGCCTTCGAGCCGCAGCTCGTCGAGGGCAAGGCCATCCAGATCCACCCGCTGGTCTGCACCGCGTTCAACGCCGACTTCGACGGTGACCAGATGGCGGTGCACGTGCCGCTGTCCGCCGAGGCCCAGGCCGAGGCGCGGATCCTGATGCTGTCGTCGAACAACATCCTCAAGCCGGCCGACGGCAAGCCCGTCACCATGCCCACCCAGGACATGGTCATCGGCCTCTACCACCTCACCCACCTCACGGCGGGCGAGAAGGGCGAGGGCCGGGCGTTCAGCTCGGACGCCGAGGCGCGGATGGCGTACGACAACGGCGAGCTGCACCTCCAGGCCCCGGTGAAGATCCGCCTGCGTGGCGTGGTCGGGGTCGACAACGGTGCCGGCGCCGAGGCGTGGTCCGCCCCGGAGGGCTGGGTCGAGGGCGAGCCGCTGACCGTGGAGACGACCCTCGGCCGGGTGCTGTTCAACGAGACGCTGCCGCAGGGCTACCGCTTCGTGAACTACGAGATCCGCAAGGGTCAGCTCTCCGCGATCGTCAACGACCTCGCCGAGCGCTTCCCCAAGGTGGCGCTGGCCGCCACCCTGGACGGGCTCAAGGAGGCCGGCTTCCACTGGGCCACCTGGTCCGGCGTGACGATCGGCATGGAGGACGTCATCGCCCCGCCGCGCAAGCGGGAGATCCTGGAGCGGTACGAGAAGGAAGCCGACCAGATCGACAAGCAGTACCAGCGCGGTCTGATGACCCCGGAGGAGCGTCGCGGCGAGCTCATCCAGATCTGGACCAAGGCGACGAACGAGGTCGCCAAGGAGATGGACACCGCCCTGCCGCAGGAGAACCCGCTGTGGAAGATGATCAACTCGGGCGCCCGCGGTAACCTCCTCCAGCTCCGGCAGATCGCGGCGATCCGTGGTCTGGTGGCCAACCCGAAGGGCGAGATCATCCCGCGGCCGATCAAGGCCAGCTACCGGGAGGGTCTGTCCGTGCTGGAGTACTTCATCTCCACGCACGGTGCCCGCAAGGGCCTCGCGGACACCGCCCTGCGTACCGCCGACTCGGGTTACCTGACCCGTCGTCTGGTGGACGTCTCGCAGGACGTCATCATCCGCGAGGAGGACTGCGGCACCGACCGCGCCATCCCGATGCAGATCGGCGAGCGGCTCGACGGCAAGCTGGTCGTGCACGAGCACGCCGAGACCAGCGTGCACGCGCGGACGCTGGCCGACGACATCAAGGGGCCGGACGGCGTCGTCGTCGCCGAGCGCGGCCAGGACATCAACTCGATCCTGGTCGACAAGATCGTCGCCGCCGGGGTGGAGACGGTCCGGGTGCGCAGCGTGCTCACCTGCGAGTCGAAGCTGGGCGTCTGCGGTGCGTGCTACGGCCGTTCGCTGCCGACCGGCAAGACCGTGGACGTCGGCGAGGCGGTCGGCATCATCGCCGCCCAGTCGATCGGTGAGCCCGGTACGCAGCTGACGATGCGTACCTTCCACACCGGTGGTGTCGCCGGTGAGGACATCACCCAGGGTCTGCCCCGTGTCCAGGAGATCTTCGAGGCCCGGGTCCCGAAGGGCAAGGCGCCCATCGCCGACACCCCCGGTCGGATCCGGATCGAGGACGGCGAGCGCTCGCGGAAGATCATCGTGGTGCCGGACGACGGCAGCGACGAGATCGTCTACGACAAGATCTCCAAGCGGGTCCGGCTGCGGACCCACGACGGCGGTCACGTCGCGGTCGGCGAGAAGCTGACCGAGGGCACCATCGACCCGCACGAGCTGCTGCGGATCATGGGTCCGCGGGCGGTTCAGGTCCACCTGACCAGTGAGGTCCAGGAGGTCTACCGCTCGCAGGGTGTGCTCATCCACGACAAGCACATCGAGATCATCATCCGCCAGATGCTCAAGCGGGTGACGGTCATCGACTCCGGCTCGACCGAGTTCCTGCCGGGCGTGCTGGTCGACCGGGCGCTGTTCGAGTCGGAGAACCGCCGACTCGTCTCCGAGGGCGGCGAGCCCGCCGCCGGTCGTCCGGTGCTGATGGGTATCACCAAGGCCTCGCTGGCCACCGACTCCTGGCTCTCGGCGGCCTCCTTCCAGGAGACCACCCGGGTGCTGACCGACGCGGCGATCAACTCGCGCAGCGACTCGCTCGTCGGCCTCAAGGAGAACGTGATCATCGGTAAGCTCATCCCGGCCGGTACGGGCATCAGCAAGTACCGCAACGTCCGGGTCGAGCCGACCGAGGAGGCGAAGGCCAAGGTCTACTCGATGACCGGCTACCCGGAGACCGACTACGGCTTCGGGCCGGCCAGCGGCCAGGCGGTTCCGCTGGACGACTTCGACTTCGGGTCGTACCGCTAAGCAGCACGATCGACGAGGCCCCCGGCACCCGCCGGGGGCCTCGCCGCGTCCCGGGACCGGGGTGGCCCGTGCGGGCGCCGCGGCGGACCGGGCCGGGGCATGATGGGGGCATGACGACCGCACCCGGGCCGGCGCCCGTCGCCCAGCCGGGGCTGCCCCGCCATCCGCTCGACCCGGACCCGACCCGGGCCACCAAGGCGCGGGCGGTCTTCGCACTGGGCCTGATCGGGGCGCTGACCGGCCTGTTCGTCGGCGGCGTGGTGCCGGCCACGGTGGCGCTCCAGCTCGCCCGCCAGGCGCGTCGGGAGGCGTACGCCTCGGGGGGTTTCCTGACCGGTGCCGCCTGGCTGCGCCGGGGGGAGCGGCTGGCCTGGGCTGGCCTGGTGCTGGCCGCCGTCAGCCTGGTGGCCGCGGTGGTGCTCGGGGTGGTCCGCCTCGCCGACACGCCCTACGGGCAGGACTTCGCACCGAACGTGGACTGACCGACCGCCCGGGGGTGCCGGGTCGCGCCGGGCGCCGGCCGTCGGGCGGGCGGCGGTAGCCTGGCCCGGTGTCCGTCGCGCGGCGGTGGACGCCGAGACGTCGACAGGAGGACCCGTGACGGAACCGGCGCGCTACCCGGGCAGCGATCGCGTGGCGCCCCCCGCCGCGAATCCCGACGTCCCGCCCGGCGGGACGCAGTGGGCGCGGCCCGACGTGGGCCAGGGCACCCCGTCCGTCGCGCCGGGGTATCCGCCGCCGGTGTCGCCCTGGGGCGCCTCGTCCGCGGGTGAGGACCCGCGCCCGTCGTCGCTGTCCCCCTGGGGGGCCTCGTCCGGGGCGGTGGGCCCGTCGCCGGCCGGGGGCTGGGGCCCGGCCCCGACGCCCCCGCCGCCGCGCGAGGCCGCCCGGCCGCCGAAGCGGGTCGACCCGGTCGCGGGTACGCCGTTCGGCGTGGTGCACCTCGACGTGCCGCCGGTCACCTCCGGCCTGGCCGTGGGCTCGCTGGTGGCCGGGATCGCCTCGACCCTGGTCGCGCTGCTGGTGATCTGCGTCGGCGCGGTCGGCGGCGTGGACGGCGCCTGGGCGGCCGGCGCCTTCACGGTGCTGGGTGTCCTGGCCGGCGCGGGCGCCGTCGTGGCGGGCCTGTTGGGGATGCGGCAGATCCGACGCCCGGCGGCCCCGCCGGCGGTCCGGTTCACCGGGCGGGGCCTCGCGGTGGCCGGGGTCGGCTGCGGCGGGGCGGGGCTGCTGCTGAGCCTGCTCGGCCTGGGGTTGGCGTTGCTGCTGGCGCTCGGGTGACGCCGGGGCCCCGCCGTGGGGCGTGGCCACGGCCGTGACGGGGTCGACGGGCCGGTCCGCGGGGAAGCCGGTACACTTGGATCTGTAGGTGCCCACCACGGGCGGGTAGGCGTGACGGGTTCGATCGGCGGGCGGTGGACGCTCTGCCAGCCGCTCCGTTTTGACCTGTGCGGTTGTGGTAGGTACTCTTTCCCCTTGTGCCCGGGCAAGCCCGGGCAACTCGTGCGTGCGCTGGATCCGGTGAGCCGGAGATCGCGTGGGAGCACGACAAAGCCAAAGACCCGGCGCGCGGCCTGCCGTGCGCCGGTGCAAGACCCGGTCGACATGCGCGAGCGTCGGTGCCGGGGCCGTGAGCTGGGCGACACGCCCGACCGCGGGTGCCGGGACCACCGCGAGGTGGCCCTGGTCGGAATGTAGGAGAGTCGGCCATCAGGTCGGCTACGGCAGACGGTGCGGCCGCCACCAGGCGGTCGAAGGGAGCGGAGAAACCCGGTGCCCACGATCCAGCAGCTGGTCCGAAAGGGCCGCCAGGCGAAGACGAGTAAGACCAAGACCCCGGCGCTGAAGGGTTCCCCTCAGCGGCGCGGCGTGTGCACCCGCGTGTACACCACCACCCCGAAGAAGCCGAACTCGGCGCTGCGCAAGGTCGCTCGTGTCAAGCTCAGCAGCCAGATCGAGGTGACCGCCTACATCCCGGGCGTCGGCCACAACCTGCAGGAGCACTCGATCGTGCTCGTCCGTGGCGGCCGTGTGAAGGACCTCCCCGGCGTGCGTTACAAGATCGTCCGCGGTTCGCTGGACACCCAGGGTGTCCGCAACCGCAAGCAGGCTCGCAGCCGTTACGGCGCGAAGAAGGAGAAGAGCTGACATGCCGCGCAAGGGACCCGCTCCGCGGAAGCCGCTGGTCGCTGACCCGGTGTACAACTCGCCGCTGGTCACCCAGCTGGTGAACAAGATCCTCCTGCGCGGTAAGCGTCAGCTCGCCGAGCGCATCGTCTACGCCGCCCTCGAGGGCTGCCGTGAGAAGTCCGGCACCGACCCGGTCGTCACCCTCAAGCGGGCGATGGACAACGTCAAGCCGACCCTCGAGGTGCGCAGCCGCCGCGTCGGTGGCGCCACCTACCAGGTCCCGGTCGAGGTCCGCCCCGCCCGGGCGACCACCCTGGGCCTGCGCTGGCTGGTCACCTACTCCCGCGCCCGTCGCGAGAAGACCATGATCGAGCGGCTGATGAACGAGCTGCTGGACGCGAGCAACGGCCTCGGTGCCGCCGTCAAGCGGCGCGAGGACACCCACAAGATGGCCGAGTCCAACAAGGCCTTCGCGCACTACCGCTGGTAACACCCTGGTTCCGGCGCCCTCGTGGCGCCGGAACCGCCACCAGTTGTGTCGAGACGACGATAAGTAGGGATTGAAGTGGCCGCCGCAGACGCGCTCGCCAACGTACGCAACATCGGCATCATGGCCCACATCGATGCCGGTAAGACCACCACCACCGAGCGGATCCTGTTCTACACCGGCATCACGTACAAGATCGGTGAGGTCCACGAGGGCGGTGCCGTCATGGACTGGATGGAGCAGGAGCAGGAGCGTGGTATCACCATCACCTCCGCTGCTACCAAGTGTGAGTGGAAGGGCCACACGATCCAGATCATCGACACGCCCGGCCACGTCGACTTCACGGTCGAGGTCGAGCGGTCGCTGCGGGTGCTGGACGGCGCGGTCGCGGTCTACGACGGCGTCGCCGGCGTGGAGCCGCAGACGGAGAACGTCTGGCGGCAGGCGGACAAGTACAACGTCCCCCGGATGTGCTTCGTCAACAAGCTCGACCGGACCGGTGCCGACTTCTTCCGCTGCGTGCAGATGATGATCGACCGGCTCAACGCCACCCCGCTGGTCCTCCAGATCCCGATCGGCGCCGAGTCCGACTTCATCGGCGTGGTCGACCTGGTCGAGATGCGGGCCCTCACCTGGCGCGGCGAGACGCAGAAGGGTGAGGACTACGCGATCGAGGAGATCCCGGCCGACCTCGCCGACTCCGCCGCGGAGTGGCGCGAGAAGCTGATGGAGACCCTGGCCGACGTCGACGACGCGGTGATGGAGAAGTACCTGGAGGGCGAGGAGATCTCCGTCGAGGAGATCAAGGCCGCCATCCGTCGGGCCACCATCGACGGCAAGGCCAACCCGGTCCTCACCGGCACCGCCTTCAAGAACAAGGGCATCCAGCCGATGCTCGACGCGGTCGTCGCGTACCTGCCGTCGCCGCTGGACATCCCGGCGATCGAGGGTACGGCCACCGACGGCGAGACCCCGATGCAGCGGAAGCCGTCGAAGTCGGAGCCCTTCTCGGGCCTCGCCTTCAAGATCCAGACGGACAAGCACCTCGGCAAGCTCACCTACGTCCGGATCTACTCCGGCACGCTCGAGTCCGGCTCCCAGGTGGTCAACTCCACCAAGGACCGCAAGGAGCGGATCGGCAAGATCTACCAGATGCACGCCAACAAGCGGGAAGAGCGCAGCTCGGCCCAGGCTGGCGACATCATCGCGGTGCAGGGTCTCAAGCAGACCACCACCGGTGACACGCTGTGCGACCCGGCGAACCCGGTCATCCTGGAGTCGATGACCTTCCCGGAGCCGGTCATCGAGGTGGCCATCGAGCCGAAGACCAAGGCCGACCAGGAGAAGCTCAGCACCGCCATCCAGCGGCTGGCCGAGGAGGACCCGACCTTCCGCGTCAAGCTGGACGACCAGACCGGCCAGACGGTCATCTCCGGCATGGGCGAGCTGCACCTGGACATCCTGGTCGACCGGATGCGCCGCGAGTTCAACGTCGAGGCCAACATCGGCAAGCCGCAGGTGGCGTACCGCGAGACCATCCGCCGCAAGGTGGAGAAGGTCGAGTACACCCACAAGAAGCAGACCGGTGGTTCCGGCCAGTACGCCCGGGTGATCATCAGCCTGGAGCCGCTGCCGCTGGGCAACGACGCCCCGACCTACGAGTTCGCCAACGCGGTGACCGGTGGCCGCATCCCCCGGGAGTTCATCCCGTCGGTGGACGCGGGCGCGCAGGACGCCATGCAGTACGGCATCCTCGCCGGCTTCCCGCTGGTGGGTGTCAAGCTGACGCTGGTGGACGGCCAGTACCACGAGGTCGACTCGTCGGAAATGGCATTCAAGATCGCCGGCTCGATGGCGATGAAGGAGGCGGCCCGCAAGGCCGACCCCGCGCTGCTCGAGCCGATGATGGCCGTTGAGGTCACCACTCCTGAGGAGAACATGGGTGACGTCATCGGCGACCTCAACTCCCGCCGCGGCATCATCCAGGCGATGGAGGAGCGCAGCGGCGCCCGCGTCGTCCGGGCTCTGGTGCCGTTGTCGGAGATGTTCGGCTACGTCGGCGACCTGCGGTCGAAGACCCAGGGCCGGGCTAGCTACAGCATGCAGTTCGACTCCTACGCCGAGGTTCCGGCCTCGGTCGCGAAGGAGATCATCGCCAAGGCGACGGGTGAGTGACCCTCACCTGAAGTGATCGATGATCCGGGGCGGTCGCGGGAGGGTGTTCCCGCCCGCGGCCACCTCGATCGGGATGCGTGAGACCGGGCCTGTAGGCTTCATCGCCGCAGAACCCACCAAAGCTCTCCGGCCGCCAGGCCGGAAAGGCTGTCGACAGAGTCCTAAGCGCCGACCGGCGCGCCGGGGCGAACGAACCAAGAAGTCCACAGGAGGACCCAGTGGCGAAGGCGAAGTTCGAGCGGACTAAGCCGCACGTCAACATCGGCACCATTGGTCACATCGACCACGGTAAGACGACGCTGACGGCGGCCATCACCAAGGTCCTGCACGACCAGTACCCGGACCTGAACCCGTACACGCCGTTCGACGAGATCGACAAGGCGCCGGAGGAGAAGGCCCGCGGCATCACGATCTCCATCGCGCACGTCGAGTACCAGACCGAGGCGCGGCACTACGCGCACGTCGACTGCCCCGGTCACGCCGACTACATCAAGAACATGATCACCGGTGCCGCGCAGATGGACGGCGCGATCCTGGTGGTCGCGGCGACCGACGGCCCGATGCCGCAGACCCGCGAGCACGTGCTGCTGGCCCGCCAGGTCGGCGTGCCGTACATCGTCGTGGCGCTCAACAAGAGCGACATGGTCGACGACGAGGAGCTCCTGGAGCTCGTCGAGCTCGAGGTCCGTGAGCTGCTGTCGAACCAGGACTACCCGGGTGACGACCTGCCGGTCGTCCGGGTCTCCGCGCTGAAGGCCCTCGAGGGTGACCCCGAGTGGACCGGCAAGCTGCTGGACCTGATGACCGCGGTCGACACCGCGATCCCGCAGCCGGAGCGCGAGACCGAGAAGCCGTTCCTCATGCCGATCGAGGACGTCTTCACGATCACCGGTCGTGGCACGGTCGTCACCGGTCGCGCGGAGCGCGGCGTGCTCAAGCCGAACGAGGAGGTGGAGATCGTCGGCATCCGCGAGAAGTCGATGAAGACCACCTGCACCGGCATCGAGATGTTCCGCAAGCTGCTCGACGAGGCCCGCGCGGGCGAGAACGTCGGTCTGCTGCTGCGTGGCATCAAGCGCGAGGACGTCGAGCGCGGCATGGTCGTCATCAAGCCGGGCACCACGACCCCGCACACGGAGTTCGAGGCGACGGTCTACATCCTCTCCAAGGAGGAGGGCGGCCGGCACACCCCGTTCTTCCAGAACTACCGTCCGCAGTTCTACTTCCGGACCACGGACGTCACCGGTGTCGTCACGCTCCCCGAGGGCACCGAGATGGTCATGCCGGGTGACAACACCACCATGACGGTGAAGCTGATCCAGCCCATCGCCATGGAGGAGAACCTCAAGTTCGCGATCCGCGAGGGTGGCCGCACCGTCGGCGCCGGGTTCGTCACCAAGATCATCAAGTGAGCTAGGTAACCCCGATTAGACCCGCCGCCGGTCGTGCGGCATACTAGTCAGGTTGCGTAACGACAGTTCGCTGCCTGTGTTCGGCTTTCGCTGAACCTCCGGGTGGCAGGACGGTCGAGCGTAGGGTGGTTGGCGGCCCGTCCGCCAACCACCCTCGCACGGCGTTCAGGTCGCGGTAGTGCGATCGACGCCTTGACCCACCGCGCGGTCAGAGTCGCTCCGGAGTCCCGGGGCGGAGCCTGGCCCGAGGGCGCGACACGCCCGACCGCGGGGGTCGGCGAAGTGGGCCTGTGCCAGCCGGTACAGGCGCCCGCAACACAGCGGCATCGAGAGAAGGAACAGAAGCCACCATGGCGGGACAGAAGATCCGCATCCGGCTCAAGGCCTATGACCACGAGGTCGTCGACTCCTCGGCTCGGAAGATCGTCGAGACGGTGACGCGTACCGGGGCGCAGGTCGCGGGCCCGGTGCCGCTGCCCACGGAGATCAACCGTTTCTGCGTTATCCGCTCGCCGCACAAGTACAAGGACTCGCGCGAGCACTTCGAGATGCGCACGCACAAGCGGCTGATCGACATCATCGACCCGACCCCGAAGACGGTCGACTCGCTCATGCGCCTCGACCTGCCGGCTGGCGTCGACATCGAGATCAAGCTGTAGGGACCGGACAAATGGACAGGCAAGTCAAGGGGATCCTGGGCGCAAAGCTCGGCATGACCCAGGTCTGGGACAACAACCGTGTTGTCCCGGTGACCGTGGTCGAGGCCGGCCCGTGCGTCATCAGCCAGGTTCGTAGCGCCGAAAAGGACGGTTACTCCGCGGTCCAGCTGGCGTACGGCACGATCGACCCGCGCAAGGTCAAGAAGCCGATCAGCGGGCACTACGCGAAGGCCGACGTCGCGCCGCGTCGCCACATCGTCGAGCTGCGCACCGCCGACGCGGCGGACTACACGCTCGGCCAGGAGATCACGGTCGAGGAGTTCCCGGCCGGCGTCTCGATCGACGTGACCGGCAAGACCAAGGGCAAGGGCTACGCCGGCCCGATGAAGCGGCACGGCTTCCACGGTCTGCGCGCCAGCCACGGTGTCGAGCGCAAGCACCGCTCGCCGGGCTCCATCGGCGCCTGCGCCACCCCGGGTCGTGTCTTCAAGGGCACCCGGATGGCCGGCCGGATGGGTGGCGTGCGCTACACCGTCCAGAACCTGACCGTCCAGGCGGTCGACACCGAGAACAACCTCCTGCTCGTCCGCGGCGCCATTCCCGGCCCCAAGGGCGCGCTGGTCCTGGTCCGTACCGCGGCCAAGACCAAGGCGAAGAAGGGCGGTGCGGCCAAGTGACCACCGTTGACGTCCTCACCGTCGAAGGCTCCAAGAGCGGCTCCGTCGAGCTGCCCGCCGACATCTTCGACGTCCAGGCCAACGTCGCGCTGATGCACCAGGTCGTGGTGGCTCAGCTCGCGGCGGCCCGGCAGGGCACGCACAAGGTCAAGACCCGCGGCGAGGTCGCCGGTGGCGGCAAGAAGCCGTACAAGCAGAAGGGCACCGGTCGCGCCCGGCAGGGCTCGATCCGCGCGCCGCAGTTCGCCGGCGGTGGCGTCGTGCACGGCCCCGTGCCGCGCGACTACAGCCAGCGGACCCCGAAGAAGATGAAGGCCGCCGCCCTGCGTGGCGCCCTCTCCGACCGGGCCCGCGCCGGGCAGGTGCACGTCGTCGAGGCGTTCGTCTCGGGCGAGAAGCCGTCGACGAAGGCCGCCCTGGCCACGCTGGCGAAGCTGACCGAGGCCCGCCGGGTCCTGGTCGTGCTGAGCAGCACCGACGAGCTGAACTGGGTGTCGCTGCGCAACGAGCCGCGGGTGCACCTGATCGAGGCCGGCCAGCTCAACACGTACGACGTGCTGGTGGCCGACGACGTGGTCTTCACCAAGGACGCCCTGGACGAGTTCCTGGGTGTTCCCGCCGAGACCACCGAGGAGGGTGGCAAGTGAGCACGATCGCCGACCCGCGCGACATCATCGTGGCGCCGGTCGTCTCGGAGAAGAGCTACAGCGAGCTGAACCGCAACTGGTACACCTTCCTGGTGCACCCGGACGCGAACAAGACCGAGATCAAGATCGCGATCCAGCAGATCTTCGACGTCCGCGTCCTGACGGTCAACACGCTCAACCGCCAGGGCAAGCGCAAGCGGACCAAGACCGGTTTCGGGCAGCGTAAGGCCACCAAGCGGGCGATCGTGAAGCTGGCTGACGGTGACCGTATCGAGGCCTTCGGCGGCCCGGTCAGCTGAGGGGTGTAGACAATGGCTATCCGTAAGTACAAGCCGACGACGCCGGGCCGGCGTGGCTCCAGCGTCGCCGACTTCGCTGAGATCACCCGGTCGACGCCCGAGAAGTCGCTGCTGGCTCCGCTGCCGAAGAAGGGCGGGCGTAACGCCCACGGCCGGATCACCGCGCGGCACCACGGTGGCGGTCACAAGCGCCAGTACCGTCTGATCGACTTCAAGCGGGTCGACAAGGACGGCGTGCCGGCGAAGGTCGCCCACATCGAGTACGACCCGAACCGCACCGCGCGCATCGCGCTGCTGCACTACGCCGACGGCGAGAAGCGTTACATCCTCGCGCCGAAGGACATGAAGCAGGGCGACCGCGTCGAGTCGGGTCCGGGCGCGGACATCAAGCCGGGCAACAACCTGCCGCTGCGCAACATCCCGGTCGGTACCACGATCCACAACGTGGAGCTGCGTCCGGGCGGCGGCGCCAAGCTGGCCCGCTCGGCCGGCGTCGGCATCCAGCTGCTCGGCCGTGAGGGCGTGTACGCGACCCTGCGCATGCCGTCCGGCGAGATCCGGCGGGTCGACGTCCGCTGCCGCGCCAGCATCGGCGAGATCGGCAACGCCGACCAGTCGAACATCAACTGGGGCAAGGCCGGCCGCATGCGGTGGAAGGGCAAGCGCCCGACCGTCCGTGGTGTCGCCATGAACCCGGTCGACCACCCGCACGGTGGTGGTGAGGGTAAGACCTCCGGTGGTCGCCACCCGGTCAACCCGCAGGGTAAGCCCGAGGGCCGCACCCGTCGTAAGGGCCAGCCGAGTGACCGGCTGATCGTCCGCCGCCGCTACGCCACGCGTAAGCGCGGCTGAGGGAGATAAGACATGCCTCGCAGCCTGAAGAAGGGCCCGTTCATCGACGACCACCTGCTCAAGAAGGTGGAGACGCAGAACGACAAGGGCTCGAAGAACGTCATCAAGACCTGGTCGCGGCGCTCGACGATCATCCCGGAGATGCTGGGTCACACGATCGCCGTGCACGACGGACGCAAGCACGTCCCGGTGTTCGTGACTGAGGCGATGGTCGGGCACAAGCTCGGCGAGTTCGCGCTGACCCGCACGTTCAAGGGTCACGAGAAGGACGACCGGAAGAGCCGTCGGCGCTGACGCCGCGGGCATACGGATAGAGGAACAAGGGGTTACAGCGATGCCAGGAAAGGGCGACGCTCCGGTGCTTCCGGGCGCGCGGGCGGTTGCGCGGCACGTGCGCATCTCGCCGATGAAGGCGCGCCGGGTGGTCAACCTCGTCCGCGGCCTGCCCGCGAAGGAGGCGCTCACGGTGCTGCAGTTCGCGCCGCAGGCTGCGAGCGAGCAGGTGTACAAGGTGCTCGCTAGCGCGATCGCCAACGCGGAGAACAACGAGCGGCTGGACCCCGACGCGCTGCTCGTCAGCGAGGCGTACGTGGACGAGGGCCCGACCATGAAGCGGTTCCAGCCGCGGGCCCAGGGCCGGGCGTACCGGATCCGCAAGCGCACCTGCCACATCACCGTCGCGGTCGAGGCGGTGGCGCCGGCCGCGCCGAAGAAGGCGGCCGCGAAGAAGGCGGCCCCGGCGAAGCAGGCGGAGCCGGCTGAGACGCAGAGCAAGACGGAGGGCGCCGAGTAATGGGTCAGAAGGTTCACCCGCACGGGTTCCGGCTCGGCATCTCGACCGACTGGAAGTCCCGCTGGTTCGCGGACAAGCTCTACAAGGACTACATCGGCGAGGATGTCAAGATCCGCCGCATGATGTCCAAGGGCCTCGAGCGCGCCGGCATCTCCAAGGTCGACATCGAGCGCACCCGCGACCGGGTCCGCGTCGACATCCACACCGCCCGGCCGGGCATCGTCATCGGCCGTAAGGGTGCGGAGGCCGACCGGATCCGCGGCGAGCTCGAGAAGCTGACCGGCAAGCAGGTCCAGCTGAACATCATCGAGGTGAAGAACCCCGAGTCGGACGCGCAGCTCGTCGCACAGGGTGTGGCCGAGCAGCTCTCCAGCCGGGTCAGCTTCCGTCGGGCGATGCGCAAGGCCATGCAGTCCGCGATGAAGAACCCGGTCTGCAAGGGCATCCGGGTCCAGGTCTCGGGTCGTCTCGGCGGCGCCGAGATGAGCCGGACCGAGTTCTACCGCGAGGGCCGGGTCCCGCTGCACACGCTGCGGGCCAACATCGAGTACGGCTTCTTCGAGGCCCGTACGAGCTTCGGCCGGATCGGCGTCAAGGTCTGGATCTACAAGGGCGACGCGGTGCCGGGTCGGGAGACCCCGGCCGAGGCGCCGGCACGCCCGCGCCGTGACCGTGGCGACCGCCCGGAGCGGCCGCGCCGTGGCCGGTCCGGCTCGTCCGGCACGACCGCCGGCGGCACCGAGGCCGGCAGGGCCGCCGCCGCGACGACCATCGCGCAGCAGGCCGAGACGCCGAGTGGTGACGCGGTGGATCCCGCCGCCGTCGCCGCCGCGGCAGAAACGCAGCAGGAGGGCTGACAGATGCTGATGCCGCGCAAGCCCCCGAAGGGCTTCCGCAAGCCGCACCACCCGGACCGCAGTGGCGCGTCCAAGGGTGGTAACCGGGTGGTGTTCGGCGAGTTCGGGATCCAGGCTCTCGAGCCGGCGTACGTGACCAACCGCCAGATCGAGTCGGCGCGTATCGCGATGACCCGCCACATCAAGCGTGGTGGCAAGGTCTGGATCACGATCTTCCCGGACCAGGCTCTCACCAAGAAGCCGGCGGAAACCCGGATGGGTTCCGGTAAGGGTTCGCCCGAGTGGTGGGTCGCCAACGTCAAGCCGGGGCGGGTTCTCTTCGAGATGTCCTTCCCCAACGAGCAGATCGCGCGAGAGGCGATGCGTCGCGCGATCCACAAGCTCCCGATGAAGTGCCGCATTGTTACGCGCGAAGTGGGTGAATCCTGATGGCAGCGGGCGTTAAGGCCTCCGAGCTGCGTGAGCTCTCCGAGGAGGAGCTGGTCACGAAGCTGCGCGAGGCCAAGGCGGAGCTGTTCAACCTCCGCGTGCAGGCCGCGACCGGCCAGCTGGACAACAACCGGCGGCTGCAGGTCATCCGTCGGGAGATCGCCCGGATCTACACGATCATGCGTGAGCGCGAGCTGGGTCTCTCGGCCGCGCCGACTGAGGTGACTGCATCATGAGCGAGAACACCACCGCCGCCGCGCGGGCCCGCCGCAAGGTGCGTGAGGGCCTCGTGGTCAGCGACAAGATGGAAAAGACCGTCGTCGTCGAGGTCGAGGACCGGGTCAAGCACGCGCTGTACGGCAAGATCATGCGCCGTACCAGCAAGTTGAAGGTGCACGACGAGCAGAACACCGCCGGCATCGGCGACCGGGTCCTGATCATGGAGACCCGGCCGCTGTCCGCCACGAAGCGGTGGCGGCTCGTGGAGATCCTGGAAAAGGCCAAGTAGCGAAGGCTCGAGCTCGCCCGGCGTCAGTCGGGCGCGGGTTCCGCCAGGCTCCGGCCGCCGTGCGCGGCCGGAGAACCGGCAGACATAGGAGATAGACGTGATTCAGCAGGAGTCGCGACTGCGCGTCGCCGACAACACGGGTGCTCGGGAGATCCTGTGCATCCGGGTTCTCGGTGGCTCCGGTCGGCGCTACGCGAGCATCGGCGACGTCATCGTGGCCACCGTCAAGGACGCGATCCCCGGTGCCGGTGTGAAGAAGGGCGACGTCGTCAAGGCCGTCGTCGTTCGCACCGCCAAGGAGAGGCGGCGGCCGGACGGTTCGTACATCCGCTTCGACGAGAACGCCGCCGTCATCATCAAGGACGGCGGGGACCCGCGCGGTACCCGTATCTTCGGCCCGGTGGGTCGGGAGCTGCGGGACAAGCGGTTCATGAAGATCATCTCTCTCGCGCCGGAGGTGTTGTGACCGTGAAGGTCAAGAAGGGCGACACGGTCGTCGTCATCGCCGGCAAGGACAAGGGTGCCAAGGGCAAGGTCATTGCGGCCTACCCGCGGCAGGACAAGGTCCTGGTCGAGGGCGTGAACCGGGTCAAGAAGCACACCCGCATCAGCACCACCCAGCGTGGCGCCAAGACCGGTGGCATCGTCACCCAGGAGGCCCCGATCCACGTCTCGAACGTGCAGGTCCTGGACTCCGACGGCAAGCCGACCCGCGTCGGTTACCGGATCGACGAAAACGGCCAGAAGGTCCGCATCGCGCGTAGCACCGGTAAGGACCTGTGATGACCACGGCTACCGAAACCAAGACCATGCCGCGCCTCAAGGAGCGGTACCGCAACGAGATCGTGGCGCAGCTGCAGGAGCAGCACAACTACGGCAACCCCATGCAGGTGCCGCGGCTGGTCAAGATCGTCGTCAACATGGGTGTCGGCGAGGCAGCCCGGGACGCCAAGCTGATCGACGGCGCCGTCCGGGACCTGGCCACCATCACCGGCCAGAAGCCGCAGGTGCGGCGGGCGACCAAGTCCATCGCGCAGTTCAAGCTCCGCGAGGGCATGCCGATCGGCGCGAAGGTGACCCTTCGCGGCGACCGGATGTGGGAGTTCCTGGACCGGCTGCTGTCCATCGCGCTGCCGCGTATCCGTGACTTCCGTGGTCTGGACGGGCGCAAGCTCGACGGGCACGGCAACTACACGTTCGGTCTGACCGAGCAGTCGGTGTTCCACGAGATCGACCAGGACAAGATCGATCGGCAGCGGGGCATGGACATCACGGTGGTCACGACCGCCACGACCGACGACGAGGGCCGGGCGCTGCTCAAGCTCCTGGGCTTCCCGTTCAAGGAGAACTGAGATGGCCAAGAAGGCGCTGATCCACAAGGCGGCCGCGAAGCCGAAGTTCTCGGTTCGCGCGTACACCCGCTGCCAGCGGTGCGGGCGTCCCAAGGCGGTCTACCGCAAGTTCGGTCTCTGCCGGGTCTGCATCCGGGAGATGGCCCACCGCGGTGAGCTGCCGGGCGTTTCCAAGGCTTCCTGGTAAGGGCGACCGCGTCCCGGCCGCCAGGCCGGGACCCCTTGCACCGATCACGTATTGCTCTTCGCCGTAGGCCCGGGGCGGAAGGCCCCGGGAACCCCGGCGAGAAAGGCTGACGAAATCCATGACGATGACCGACCCGATCGCAGACATGCTCACGCGTCTGCGTAACGCCAACCAGGCGTACCACGACCGGGTGACGATGCCCTACTCGAAGATCAAGGCGAACATCGCCGAGGTCCTCAAGGCCGAGGGCTACATCGCCACCTGGTCGGTCGAGGAGCCCGAGGAGGGCGCCGTCGGCAAGCGACTGGTCGTCGAGCTGAAGTACGGCCAGAACCGGGAGCGGAGCCTGGCCGGCATCAAGCGAGTGTCCAAGCCCGGTCTGCGGGTTTACGCCAAGTCGGACGGGCTCCCGCGGGTGCTCGGCGGGCTGGGCGTGGCGATCATTTCGACGTCCCAGGGGCTGCTCACCGACCGGCAGGCCCGCAAGCGGAGCGTTGGCGGGGAAGTCCTCGCCTTCGTCTGGTAACGGGAGACAGGTAGAAATGTCGCGTATTGGACGTAAGTCGATCCCGGTGCCAGCCGGCGTCGACATCACGATCGACGGGCAGACCGTCAAGGTCAAGGGCCCGAAGGGCGAGCTCTCGCACACCCTGGCCGAGCCGATCACGATCGACCGGGCCGAGGACGGGCAGCTGAACGTCAACCGCCCGAACGACGAGCGCAAGGCCAAGGAACTGCACGGCCTCAGCCGTACCCTGGTCGCCAACATGATCGTCGGCGTCACCGAGGGCTACCGCAAGAGCCTGGAGATCGCCGGCACCGGTTACCGCGTGACCGCCAAGGGCCAGGACCTGGAGTTCGCGCTCGGGTTCTCGCACCCGGTGCACGTGGCGGCGCCCGCCGGCATCACCTTCACGGTGGAGAAGCCGACGCTGTTCCACGTGGCCGGCATCGACAAGCAGCTTGTCGGTGAGGTTGCCGCCAACATCCGGAAGATCCGCCCGCCGGAGCCCTACAAGGGCAAGGGCGTGAAGTACCAGGGCGAGGTCATCCGCCGCAAGGCTGGAAAGGCAGGTAAGAAGTGAGCGCCACGCTGCTCAAGCGCCGCCGCGGCGTCGCCGCCAAGCGTGCCGTCGGGCGTGCGCGCCGGCACTTCCGGGTCCGCAAGAACGTCAGCGGCACCGCCGAGCGTCCCCGCCTCGTGGTCACCCGCTCCCTGCGGCACATCGTCGCCCAGATCGTGGACGACACCAAGGGTCACACCCTGGCGTCGGCCTCGACCCTGGACGCCTCGCTGCGCGGCGCGGAGGGCGACAAGAGCGCCCTGGCCGGCAAGGTCGGCGCCCTGCTCGCCGAGCGGGCCAAGGCCGCCGGCGTCTCCAAGGTCGTCTTCGACCGCGGTGGCAACCGGTACGCGGGGCGGGTAGCCGCGCTTGCCGACGCCGCCCGCGAAGCCGGGCTCGAGTTCTAGAAACCCCGTCACGAGAGAGAAGGAAGGCTGCTGATGCCAGGTCAACAGCGCCGTGGCGGCGGGTCCGGTGGCAACGAGGGTGGTCGCCGCGACAACCGCCGTGAGGGCGGCCGCGGAAACGCGCCCGTCGAGAAGACCCCGCACCTCGAGCGGGTCGTCGCGATCAACCGCGTCGCCAAGGTCGTGAAGGGTGGTCGTCGCTTCAGCTTCACCGCCCTGGTGATCGTGGGCGACGGCGACGGCACCGTCGGTGTGGGCTACGGAAAGGCCAAGGAGGTGCCCGCGGCCATCGCCAAGGGCGTCGAGGAGGCCAAGAAGCACTTCTTCAAGGTGCCGCGGATCGCCTCCTCGATCCCGCACCCGGTGACGGGTGAGGCCGCGGCCGGTGTGGTGCTGCTCAAGCCGGCGTCCGCCGGTACGGGTGTCATCGCCGGCGGTCCGGTGCGTGCCGTGCTGGAGTGCGCGGGTATCCACGACGTGCTCTCCAAGAGCCTCGGTTCGTCGAACCCGATCAACATCGTGCACGCCACCGTGGCGGCGCTGAAGGGGCTCGAGTCCCCCGAGGCCGTCGCCGCCCGTCGTGGCCTGCCGGTCGAGGACGTCGCGCCGGCCGCCATGCTGGCGTCGCGGGCGGGGGTGGCTTCCTGATGGCTCGCCTGAAGGTCACCCAGGTCCGGTCCGGGATCGGGACCAAGCAGAACCAGCGTGACTCGCTGCGTTCGCTCGGTCTCAAGCGGATCAACGACGTGGTGGTCAAGGAGGACCGTCCGGAGATCCGCGGCATGATCTTCACGGTCAACCACCTCGTGAAGGTCGAGGAGGTCGAGTAATGACGATCAAGGTCCACCACCTGCGCCCGGCGCCCGGTGCCAAGACCGCGAAGACCCGCGTGGGTCGCGGTGAGGGCTCCAAGGGCAAGACCGCCGGTCGCGGTACCAAGGGTTCCAAGGCCCGCAAGAACATCTCGGCGGCGTTCGAGGGTGGGCAGATGCCCATCCACATGCGCCTGCCGAAGATGAAGGGCTTCAAGAACAAGTTCAAGGTGGTCTTCCAGGTGGTCAACCTGGACCGGCTCGCCGAGCTGTTCCCGAACGGCGGCCAGGTCGGCCCGCTCGAGCTGGTCGAGGCCGGCGCGGTCCGCAAGGGCCACCCGGTCAAGGTCCTCGGCACCGGGGACCTCGGCGGGGTCGCCCTCCAGGTGTCGGCGCACGCGTTCAGCGCGTCGGCCAAGGAGAAGATCACCGCCGCCGGTGGCTCCGTCACCGAGCTGTAAGGGCTGTACGACCATGGCGCCCGCTCAGTTGTCGCAACTGGGCGGGCGCCATGCTCTGCCTGGCACGTGTGCGCCGGGTAACATCGGATTCGGTTTATGTAGCCGGGCACATCTGCCCGGACCGGGATCGGGCTGTTAGAGTCCCTTCCCAGCCATGGATATCGGGCACTCGCCCGGCACCCAACCCGCCCCGCCAGGGATCACCGGCGGCCCGCCTCGCGCAGGAGGAAGAAGTTGCTGTCCGCCTTTCTCAGTGCGTTCCGTACGCCTGACCTGCGCAAGAAGCTGCTGTTCACAGTAGGCATCATCGCGGTCTACCGGCTCGGGGCGACGCTGCCCAGCCCGGGCGTCTCGTACGGCAACGTCCAGAAGTGCATCGACGCCATGGAGAACGGCTCCACGGGCGTGATGAACCTGCTCAACCTCTTCTCCGGCGGGGCGCTGCTGCAGCTCTCGGTCTTCGCGCTGGGCATCATGCCCTACATCACAGCGTCGATCATCCTGCAGCTGCTGACCGTGGTGATCCCGCGGCTGGAGCAGCTCCGCAAGGAGGGCCAGTCCGGCCAGGCGAAGATCACCCAGTACACCCGCTACCTGACCCTGGGCCTGGGTGTCCTCCAGGCGTCGGCGTTCGTGGCGCTGGCCCGCTCCGGGCAGCTCTTCAACAACCAGTGCGACCAGTTCCCGATCATCCCCGAGGGGACCGGGATCCCGGACTGGCTGACGCTGACCCTCCTGGTCATGACGATGACCGCCGGCACCGGCGTGGTGATGTGGCTCGGTGAGCTGATCACCGACCGGGGCGTCGGCAACGGCATGTCCGTCCTGATCTTCACCTCGATCGCCGCCCGGCTCCCCAGCGAGGGCTGGCAGATCAAGCAGACCGGCGGCTGGGGCAAGTTCCTGCTCGTCATCGCGCTGGTCCTGGTGGTCATCACCGCAGTCACCTTCATCGAGCAGGCGCAGCGCCGGATCCCGGTGCAGTACGCCAAGCGCATGATCGGCCGGCGGATGTACGGCGGCACCTCGACCTACATCCCGCTGAAGGTCAACCAGGCGGGTGTCATCCCGGTCATCTTCGGCTCGTCGCTGCTCTACCTGCCGCAGCTGGCGCTGCAGTTCTTCGACCAGAACAACCCGGGCAAGACCCAGGCGTGGATCCAGAACAACCTGGTCGACCCGACCAGCCCGATCTACATCGCGGTCTACTTCCTGCTGATCATCTTCTTCACGTACTTCTACGTCTCGATCACGTTCAACCCGACCGAGGTCGCGGACAACATGAAGAAGTACGGCGGCTTCGTGCCGGGCATCCGCCCCGGCAAGCCGACCGCCGACTACCTCGACTTCATCCTCAGCCGGATCACGCTGCCGGGTGCCCTCTACCTGGGCATCATCTCGATCCTGCCGAACTTCTTCTTCATCTGGCTGGACAAGCAGCAGTACCTGAACTTCCCGTTCGGCGGCACCGCTGTGCTGATCATGGTTGGCGTCGGTCTGGAGACCACCAAGCAGATCGAGAGCCAACTGATGCAGCGGAACTACGAAGGGTTCCTGCGGTAGATGAGACTCGTTCTGGTTGGCCCGCCGGGTGCGGGCAAGGGCACGCAGGCCGAGTTCATCGCCGCGCACCTCTCGGTCCCGAAGATCTCCACCGGCGACATCTTCCGGTCGAACGTCTCGCAGGGCACCCCGCTCGGCGTCGAGGCGAAGCGCTACATGGACGCCGGCGAGCTGGTGCCCGACGAGGTCACGATCAACATGGTGCGGGACCGGCTCGCCGAGCCGGACGCCTCCGAGGGCTTCCTGCTCGACGGCTTCCCGCGCACCACGCCACAGGCCGCCGCGCTGGACAAGCTCCTCGCCGACCTGGGCACCGCGCTGGACCTGGTGCTGGAGCTGGTCGTCGACGACGACGAGGTGATCCGGCGGCTCTCCGGTCGGCGCACCTGCCGGGGCTGCGGCAAGATCTGGCACGTGGAGTTCGACGCCACCTCGCGTGAGGGCATCTGCGACCGGTGCGGCGCCGAGCTGTTCCAGCGCGACGACGACAAGCCGGAGACCATCGCCACCCGCCTGCGGGAGTACGCGGACAAGACCGCGCCGCTGGTCGACTACTACGGCGCCCAGGGCAAGCTGGTGGGCATCGACGCCACGGGCCCGGTGGAGGACGTCACCGTCCGCGCCATCGACGCCCTGCGGTCGTACGGCGGCTGACGTCCCGCCGGGTTCCGGCGGATAGAGTGCGAAGAGCGGGGTACGTCCGACGTGCCCCGCTCTTCGGCATCGGCAACGAAAGGTAACGGCTCCATGCGTCGTCCCCAGCTGGACATCCAGCTGAAGACCCCTGACCAGATCGAGAAGATGCGGGCCGCCGGGCTGGTGGTCGCCGCGGCGCTGCGTCGGATGCGGGAGGCGGTCGCCCCCGGGGTCACCACCGCCGACCTGGACGCCATCGCCGAGTCGACCATCCGCGAGGCCGGTGCCGTCCCCTCCTTCAAGGGCTACCACGGCTTTCCCGCGTCGATCTGCTCGTCCGTCAACGAGCAGGTCGTGCACGCGATCCCGTCAGCGCAGCAGGTGCTCCGCGACGGCGACCTGATCTCCATCGACTGCGGCGCGGTGCTCGACGGCTGGCACGGCGACGCCGCCATCACCGTCGGCGTGGGCGAGGTCGACCCGGCGCTGCTGAAGATGGCCGCGGTGGCCGAGGACGCCATGTGGGCGGGGATCGCCGCCGCCGCCCGTGGCGCGGCCAGCGGCAAGGGCCGGCTCACCGACATCTCGCACGCCGTGGAGGACGCGGTACGCAAGGGCGGGCGGTACGGCATCGTCGACGGCTACGGCGGGCACGGCATCGGCACCGAGATGCACCAGGACCCGCACGTGCTCAACCACGGGCGGCCGGGCAAGGGCCCGCGCCTGGTGCCGGGCATGGCGCTGGCGATCGAGCCGATGATCACGATGGGTTCGCCCCGGACGGTCGAACTCTCCGACGGCTGGACCGTGATCACCCGGGACCGGTCGATGGCGGTGCACGTCGAGCACACGATGGCGCTGCTCCCGGACGGCGTCTGGGTGCTCACCGCGCCGGACGGCGGGCGCGCCCGCCTGGGCGAGCTGGTCACCTCCCGCCAGCCCGCGGACTCGCCGGCCCGCTGAGCCCGCAGCGGCGTCCCGCCGGGCCCCGCGTCCCACCCTCCCGCCCGCTGAGGCCCACACCGCCCGCCGCCGAGGCGCGAACCGTGACCCGGACCCGGGGTTCGCGGTGCCGGGGCCCTGGGCGCTATTCCGGCCCCGGCTCCCGCCGGCTCGCGTCCGGCCCCGCGGGCATGGGGGACGCGACGGGATGCGGGTCGCCGTCGCCGGCCGTCAGGCGGTGGCCGGGCGGCTGCGGGTCGCCGTCGACGGGGCCGGCTGGACCTGCCCGCCGGCCGCCCAGCGGGAAGGCCGCGTGGCGGGGCTGACGCCGAGGTCTGAATGGCCCGTTCTGTCCGGTCCGACGCACCGATTCCCGGCCGGTTTGGCGACGGCCCGCAGGCGGGCGTACACTTTCTGATCGGCGCACAGCGTCCACTCCGGCATGCCCACCCTGCGCTTCGGTGGGAGTCGGAGCCGCGGCTGGCGCGGGCAATCTGATCTTGATCGGTGGCCCGTGTAAGACGTTGTGGGCCGTCCGGAGTAACCGACGTCAGGACAGCGGAGGACATGCCGAAAAAAGACGGAGCCATCGAGATCGAGGGTCGGGTCATCGAGCCCCTGCCGAACGCCATGTTCCGGGTGGAGCTCGCGAACGGTCACAAGGTGCTGGCTCACATCAGTGGCAAGATGCGGCAGCACTACATCCGCATCCTGCCGGAGGACCGGGTCGTCGTCGAACTCTCGCCGTACGACCTGACCCGCGGGCGCATCGTCTACCGCTACAAGTAAGCCTGACGGCGGCCGGGACGTCCCCGTGTCCGTCTTCGACGTCCGGTGTCGCGCCTCGGCGCGTCGTCGGGCCAGATGGGAAGTAAGGCAACCGTGAAGGTCAAGCCGAGCGTCAAGAGGATCTGCAACAAGTGCCGGGTCATCCGCCGGCACGGCCGGGTCATGGTCATCTGCACCGACCCGCGCCACAAGCAGCGCCAGGGCTGAACCAGTTCCGGCCGGCCGTGTGACAACGGTCGGTCGAAATCGGTCCGGGCCGCAGATCCAGACAACGAATCACATGCTCGTTCCAGCCGCGAGCGGTGCGCGTCGCGTACCCCTTCGTGGTTGACCCCCGGTCGGAGGCCGGGGCCCGCTCGGGCAGCGACCGACCCCGGTCGCCGGCGCACGACGCCGGAAGGACAGGGGCGGCCGGTAGCGGGATGGAACGGGTCCACACCTCCGCACAACACCACGAGGAGCACGCCCGCACATGGCACGTCTAGTCGGCGTCGACCTCCCCCGCGAGAAGCGGATGGAGATCGCGCTCACCTACATCTTCGGGGTCGGTCGCACCCGCGCCCTGGAGACGCTCGCCGCGACCGGCATCTCGCCGGACAAGCGCGTTCGGGACCTCACGGATGAGGAGCTGGTCCAGCTCCGCAACCACATCGAGGGCAACTACAAGGTTGAAGGCGACCTGCGCCGCGAGGTCGCCGCTGACATCCGCCGCAAGGTCGAGATCGGCTGCTACGCGGGTATCCGGCACCGCCGGGGCCTGCCCGTGCGTGGCCAGCGGACCAAGACCAACGCGCGGACCCGCAAGGGCCCGAAGCGGACCGTCGCCGGCAAGAAGAAGCCCGGCAAGAAGTAACTAGGAGCGCACAGACTTATGCCACCGAAGGCTCGTGCCGGAGCCGCCGTCAAGAAGGTCCGGCGCAAGGAACGCAAGAACGTCGCCCACGGGCAGGCGCACATCAAGAGCACCTTCAACAACACCATCGTGTCGATCACCGACCCGACCGGTGCGGTCATCTCCTGGGCCTCCTCGGGCCAGGTGGGCTTCAAGGGCTCCCGCAAGTCGACCCCGTTCGCCGCGCAGCTGGCCGCCGAGGCCGCCGCGCGTCGGGCGATGGAGCACGGCATGCGCAAGGTCGACGTGTTCGTCAAGGGACCCGGCTCCGGCCGGGAGACCGCCATCCGTTCGCTGCAGGCAGCCGGGCTCGAGGTCGGGCAGATCTCCGACGTCACGCCGCAGCCGCACAACGGATGCCGTCCGCCGAAGCGTCGCCGGGTCTGAGAGGTTAGAGAGAGATGGCTCGTTACACCGGTGCTGACTGCCGCCGTTGCCGGCGGGAGAAGATGAAGCTGTTCCTCAAGGGCAGCAAGTGCGATGGCCCGAAGTGCCCGTTCGAGTCCCGGCCGTTCCCGCCCGGACAGCACGGCCGCGGCCGCACCAAGGAGACGGAGTACCTGCTCCAGCTCCGTGAGAAGCAGAAGGCCCGCCGCGTGTACGGCGTGCTGGAGAAGCAGTTCCGCGGCTACTACGAGGAGGCCGTGGGCAAGAAGGCCAAGACCGGCGAGGTCCTCCTGCAGATCCTCGAGTCGCGGCTGGACAACGTGGTCTACCGGGCCGGCTACGCCAAGTCCCGGGACATGGCCCGTCAGCTGGTCAAGCACGGTCACTTCACGGTGAACGGCAAGAAGGTCGACATCCCGTCGTACCGCGTCAAGGAGCACGACATCATCGAGGTCCGGGGCAAGAGCAAGGAGCTCACCCCGTTCATCGTGGCGCAGGCCGAGGCCGGCTCGAAGTCGGTTCCGGCGTGGCTGGAGGCTATCCCCAGCCAGATGAAGGTGCTCGTGCACTCGCTCCCGGCCCGCCAGGTCATCGACACGCAGGTCCAGGAGCAGCTGATCGTCGAGCTCTACTCCAAGTAGTCGGAGCTCGTTGCGGTGGCCCGCCCTTCCGGGGCGGGCCACCGGAACAGTTTGTCGTGGGCGTCATATGGCGGGCGCCCCGGAAGAGAAGAGAAGACATGCTCATCAGCCAGCGACCGACTCTCTCCGAGGAGTCGATCAACGAGACCCGGTCCCGGTTCACCATCGAGCCGCTGGAGCCGGGCTTCGGCTACACCCTGGGCAACTCGCTGCGGCGCACGCTGCTGTCGTCGATCCCGGGTGCGGCGGTCACCTCGATCAAGATCGACGGCGTGCTGCACGAGTTCACCACGATCCCCGGTGTCAAGGAGGACGTGGTCGAGCTCGTCATGAACATCAAGGAGCTCTGCGTCAGCTCCGAGCACGACGAGCCGGTCAGCATGTACCTGCGCAAGCAGGGCCCGGGCGACGTGACGGCGGGCGACATCCAGCCGCCGGCCGGCGTCTCGGTGCACAACCCGGACCTGAAGCTCGCCACCCTCAACGGCAAGGGCCGGCTCGACATGGAGCTGACCGTCGAGCGGGGTCGTGGCTACGTCACGGCGGCGCAGAACAAGCAGGCCGGCGCCGAGATCGGCCGGATCCCGGTCGACTCGATCTACTCGCCGGTGCTGAAGGTGACGTACCGCGTCGAGGCGACCCGTGTCGAGCAGCGGACCGACTTCGACCGGCTGATCATCGACGTCGAGACCAAGCCGTCGATGGGCCCGCGCACCGCGCTGGCCTCCGCCGGCTCGACGCTGGTGGAGCTGTTCGGCCTGGCCCGGGAGCTGGACGAGACCGCTGAGGGCATCGACATCGGGCCGTCCCCGCAGGACGCCCAGCTCGCGGCCGACCTGGCGCTGCCGATCGAGGAGCTGGACCTGACCGTCCGCTCCTACAACTGCCTCAAGCGCGAGGGCATCAACTCCGTTGGTGAGCTCATCGGGCGTACCGAGGCCGACCTCCTCGACATCCGCAACTTCGGTCAGAAGTCGATCGACGAGGTCAAGATGAAGCTCGCCGGGATGGGTCTGGGGCTGAAGGACTCGGCCCCGAACTTCGACCCGGCGCACGTCGTGGACGCCTTCGGCGAGGCCGACTACGACACCGACGACTATCGCGAGACCGAGCAGCTCTAGTCCGCGCTGCCGCCACACCTGAGGAGCACCAAGCATGCCCACGCCCACCAAGGGCCCCCGCCTCGGCGGCAGCCCCGCGCACGAGCGGCTCATGCTGGCCAACCTGGCCACTGCGCTGTTCCAGCACGGCAAGATCCAGACCACCGAGACGAAGGCCCGGCGGCTGCGTCCGCTGGCCGAGCAGCTCATCACCAAGGCCAAGCGCGGCGACCTGGCGTCCCGCCGGCGGGTGCTGGGCGTCGTCAAGGACAAGGACGTGGTCTACGCCCTGTTCGACCAGATCGCGCCCCGGTTCGCCAACCGCAACGGTGGCTACACCCGGATCGTGAAGACCGGTCCGCGCAAGGGTGACGCCGCCCCGATGGCGATCATCGAGCTGGTCGAGGAGCTTCAGGTCGCCGAGCCGAAGGCGAACAAGAAGACCGCCGCCCGCAAGGCCGCGCAGCAGGACAAGGTCGAGGCGCTCGCCCCGGCCGAGGAGGCCCCGAAGTCGAACTCGGGCGACCAGGACGCCGAGCCGCCCGTGTCGGCGTCCGGCGACACCGCCGCCGCCCGCGAGGACAGCGACGAGGCCGGCGAGAACGACAAGGCCTGATCCAGGCCACCGTCGGGGCCGGGCCCCCCCCCTGGGGGGCGGGGCCCGAGCCCCGCGTGCGGGGGGTCGGGGTGGGGGGGGGCCACCGCGGGGGGGGGCGGTGGGGGTACGAGGGGCG
>NZ_JBFABB010000029.1:0-64617 GCF_040640035.1 Micromonospora sp. NPDC023633
CCGGCTGCGCGCGGACGGGCCGAACGCGGCGGTCGCGCCGGCCCGCCGCCACCTGGGCGGGCGCGTCCTGCACCAGCTCACCGACCCGCTGGTGGCGTTGCTGCTGGCCGCCGCCGTGGTCACCGCCGTGCTGCGCGACTATCCGGACACCGCGGTGATCGTGCTGGTGGTGCTGGTGAACACCGCCATCGGCGTGGTGCAGGAGGTCCGCGCCGACCGGGCGATCGCCGCGTTGGACCAGCTCGCCGCGCCCACGGCCCGGGTCATGCGGGACGGCCGGGACGTCGTCCTGCCCGCCGCCGACCTCGTCCGTGGCGACCTGGTACGGGTCGAGGCCGGCGACGTCGTCCCCGCCGACCTGCTGCTCGCCGAGGCGGCCCGGCTGAGCGTCGACGAGTCGGCGCTGACCGGCGAGTCGGTGCCGGTCGCCCGGGCCGTGGGCGAGGAGGCCAGCGCGGGGACCTTGGTCACCACCGGGCGGGCCACCGGCACGGTGGTACGCACGGGCGCCGCCAGCGCGCTCGGCCGGATCACCGCCCTGGTGGCGTCCACCCGGCCCGCCGCCACCCCGTTGCAGCGCCGCCTCGCCGGGCTCGGTCGGATGCTCGGCTTCGCCGCGGTGGTGCTCTCGGGGCTGGTCTTCGTCATCGGCGTCGTCGGCGGGCGGCCGGTGGTCGACATGGCGGTCACCGCGGTGAGCCTGGTGGTGGCGGCCGTCCCCGAGTCGCTGCCGGCGGTCGTCACCCTCGCCCTCGCCCTCGGCGCCCGCCGGATGGCCGGGGCGCGGGCCATCCCCCGCCGGCTGCACGCGGTCGAGACGCTGGGCTCCGTCACCGTCATCGCCTCGGACAAGACCGGCACGCTCACCGAGGGCCGGATGGCGGTGCAGCACGCCGTCACCGGCGACGGCTCCCGCTACGGCGTCACCGGCAGCGGCTACGCGCCGCACGGCGCGGTGCACCAGCGGGGCGCGCCGGTGGCCGTATCGGACGACCTGCGCAGCCTGGCGCGCGCCGGGCTGCTCTGCAACGACGCGACCCTGACCCCGCCCACCGACGAGCGGCCGGAGTGGGCCGCCGTCGGCGACCCGCTGGAGGCGGCGCTGGTCGCCTTCGCCGCCCGGTGCGGGCTCGACCCGGAGCTCACCCGCGCGGCGTGGCCGCGGGTCGCGGAGCACCCCTTCGACCAGGAGCTGCGCCGGATGACCACCGTGCACCGCTCCTGCGACCGGCGGTACCTGGTGGTGTGCAAGGGCGCGCCGGAGAACGTGCTGGCCGCGCCGCTGGTCGATGCCTCCGCCGAGGAGCTCGCCCGGCTGACTGCCGCCGCGCACCGGCTGGCCGCCGAGGGGCTGCGGGTGCTGGCGGTCGCGTCCGCCGTGGTGGACGCCCCGCCGGCCGACCCCGCCCGGCCGGTCGGGCTGCGACCCGTGGGGCTGGTCGCCGTCGGCGACCCGCTGCGCCCGGGCGCGGCCGACATCGCGGGCAGCTTCGACGACGCCGGGGTGCGGCTGCTGCTGATCACCGGCGACCATCCCGCGACCGCCGCGGCGATCGGCGGCCAGCTGGGACTCTGGCACGAGGGCGACCCGGTGGTACGCGGGGACGACGGCGACCCGGCGCGGGCGCACCCGCGGGCGCGGGTGTTCGCGCGGACCCAGCCGGAACAGAAGCTCGACATCATCGCCGGCCTCCAGGCGCGGGGGCACGTGGTGGCAATGACCGGCGACGGGGTGAACGACGCCCCGGCGCTGCGCCGGGCCGACATCGGGGTGGCGATGGGCGGCGGCACGGAGGTCGCCCGGCAGGCCGCCGACCTGGTGCTCGTCGACGACGACCTGTCCACGGTGGCCGCGGCGATCGGCGAGGGACGCCGCATCTACGACAACATCCGACGGTTCCTGCGCTACGCGCTCTCCGGCGGGGTCGCCGAGATCGCGGTGATGCTGCTCGGCCCGCTGTTCGGGCTGGCCGTACCGCTGCTGCCGGCGCAGATCCTCTGGGTGAACCTGCTCACCCACGGCGTGCCGGGGGTGGCGCTGGGCGCGGAGCCGGCGGAGCCGGGCACGCTGCGCCGGGCGCCGCGCTCGCCGTCGGAGTCGGTGCTCGGGGCCGGCCTGGGCCGGGACGTGCTGGTCACCGGCGGACTGATCGCCGCCGTGGTGCTCGGCGCCGGCGTGCTCGCCGCGCACTGGGACCGGCCCTGGCAGTCGGTGGTCTTCGTGGTGCTCGGCCTGGCCCAGCTCGGGGTGGCGCTCGCGGTCCGCGCGCCGCGACCGCGCGGCGCCGGGCGTGGCAACCGCGCGCTGCCGGTCGCGGTGGCGGTCTCCGCGCTGCTCCAGGTCGCCGGGGTGCTGCTGCCCCCGCTGCGCGAGCTGCTCGGCACCGAGCCGCTCGGCGCGGCGGAGCTGCTGGCCTGCGCCGCCGTCAGCGTGCTGCCCGGGCTGGTGCTGCGGCTGGCCCGCCGACCGGCCGGCCCCGCCACCCCGGCGGACGCCACCTCCGGGGACACCACCTCGGGAGGCGCCGCGCCCCGGGACGCGGCCCCGCCGGACGGCACCGCGGCGGACGCTGCCCTGCCCGGCCTGGGCGCTGCGGCGGGGGTCGGCCGGAACGGGCGGCGCGCGCCGGGGTCGGACGGCCCGGCCGGCGACCGTCGACCTGCGGTTCGGGACCAAGGTCCCATATTTCGGGACGACCGCCTCTGACCGGTAGCGTGCGGATGGAGCAGGCTGGAGACGGACGAAGGAGGAGTCGATGACCACCAATACCGGTGCCCCCGTCGTGGTGGGCGTGGACGGTTCGGCCGCCGCACTGGACGCGGTCCGGGTGGCGGCGCGGGAGGCGGCCGACCGGCAGCGCCCGCTGCGGGTCGTGCACGCCTTCATCTGGCCCCTGACACGCGCCCCACTCGGCGCCGCGGAGGGCGCGCCGGCCGGTGCCGGGTTGCGCAACCAGGCCGAGCGGTACGTCGCCGAGGCGATCGCCGAGGCCACCACGACCGCCCCGGACGTGCCGGTGACCGGCGTGGTGGTCGACGGCGCGGCGACCCCCGTCCTGCTCGAGCAGTCCCGGGACGCCGCCCTGCTGGTGCTGGGCCACCGGGGCCTGGGCGGGTTCGCCGGGCTGCTGCTCGGCTCGGTCACCGTGCAGGTCTCCGCCCACGCGCAGGTCCCCGTCCTCGTGGTGCGCGGCGAGCAGCGCGCCGACGGCCCGGTCGTGGTGGGCGTCGACGGCTCCGAGTGTTCCCTCGAGGCCGTCGCGTTCGCCTACGAGGAGGCGAGCCGGCGGGGTGCCCCGCTGGTCGCGGTGCAGGCCTGGCTCTATCCCACGCCGGTCGGCCCGGGCGACGTCCTGCCCCTGGCGTACGACCTGGACGCCTTCGCCGCGGACGAGGAGCGCGCCCTCGCGGAGTCCCTCGCCGGCTTCGCCGAGCGCCACCCCGACGTGCCGGCGCGGCACCGGCTGGTCCGGGGCGCCCCGGGCGGGGTGCTGGTCGAGGAGTCGAAGACGGCTCAGCTGGTGGTCGTGGGGGCGCGCGGCCGGGGCGCGCTGGGCGGGCTGCTGCTCGGCTCGGTCAGCCACGCGGTGCTGCACCACGCGCACTGCCCGCTGGTGATCGTGCGGCACCCGAAGCGGGCCGACGCGTCCTGACCCGGTCACCACACCGCGACGCCGTCGCGTCGGCCGCTCCCCCGGCCGGCGCGGCGGCGTCGGCGCAAATGCGGGCGGGTCGGCGGTGCCGCGTCGACAATGACCTGATCGACTTCTGGGAGGGCTGATGAACCGACCCGTGGTGGTGGGTGTGGACGGATCGCCGGCGAGCCTGCTGGCGGCGGAGCACGCCGCGCGGGCCGCCGTGCTGCGGTCCCGCCCCCTGCACCTGGTGCACGGCTACCTGCACCCGCTCGGTTACGGCGTGCCGCTCAACCCGTACGACGTGGGGTTGCCGGCGCCGACCGAAGAGGCGCAGAAGATGTTGGAACGCACGGCCGCCGACCTCGCCGGGCGCTGTCCGGGGCTGACCGTCGAGGTGCGCCAGGTGGCGGGCGGGCCGGGGGCGACCCTGGTCGAGGAGTCCCGGCGGGCCGAGCTGGTGGTGGTCGGCAGCCGGGGGCTGGGCGGCTTCGCCGGGCTGCTGCTCGGCTCGGTCGGCACGCAGGTGGCCGCCCACGCGCACTGCCCGGTGCTGGTGGTGCGCCCCGCCGAGGAGCCCATCCCGGTCGCCGGGCCGGTGCTGGTCGGGGTGGACGGGTCGGAGCCCGCCGAGCTGGCGGTCGGGTACGCGGCCGACGAGGCGGCGCGCCGCGGCGACGGGCTGGTGCTGGTGCACGTCCAGCCGCCGGACGGGGACCGCCCGGCGCCGGACGAGGTGATCCAGACGCCGGCCGCCGCGGACGCGGGCTCCGCCGAGCTGCTGGCCACCGCCGCGGCGGCCGTCCGCGGCAGCCACCCGGGGCTGGCCGTCGAGGGGCGGCTGCTCCGGGCGCCGAAGGCCGAGCAGGCGCTCGTCGAGGCCAGCGGGGACGCGGCGCTGGTGGTGGTCGGCTCCCGGGGCCGGGGCGGCTTCGCCGGGCTGCTGCTCGGCTCGGTCAGCCAGGCCCTCGTGCAGCACGCGCACTGCCCGGTGCTGGTGGCCCGCCCGTACGGTCACGCCCGCTGACGGGCCCCGACCCGCCGGCCCCGGGCGGGGTCGGCGGGTCGGCGGCCTCAGCGGTCCCGACCGCCGAGGAGCTCGTCGAAGCTCGTGGTGAGGGCGAACGGGTCGGCGGGGCCGGTGGACGGCGGCCGCCGGTGGACCTGCTCGGCCAGCTCGCCGCCGGCGCGGACGATCCGCGCCCGCAGCGCGCCGTCGGCGGCACCGGCGGACCAGTCCTCCGGAGCGGCGAAGACCGCGGTGGGCACCACGACCGACCGCAGGTGGGCGAACATCGGACGGACGGCGTGCTCCAGCGCCAGCGAGTGCCGGGCCGTTCCGCCGGTGGCACCGGCCAGCACCGGCCGGTCCGCCAGCGCGCCGGACCCGACCAGGTCGAAGAACGACTTGAACAGCCCGTTGTACGAGGCGTGGAAGATCGGCGTGACGGCGATCAGCCCGTCCGCGCCGGTGACCGTGTCGAGCACCTCCCGCAGCGCGGGCGACGGGAAGCCGGTCAGCAGGTGGTTGACGATGTCGTGGGCGTGCTCGCGCAGCTCGACGGGGCGCACGTCGACGTCGTCGCCGCGCCGGGCCAGCTCGTCGCGGGTGGCCGCGGCGAGCTGGTCGGCGAGCAGCCGGGTCGACGAGGGCCGCCCCAGCCCGGCCGACACCACGGCGAGGGTGCGGCGGGTCATCGGCCCGCCTCCGCCCCGGCACGGTCCGCGGCGTCCCGGGCGGCGTCCCGCAGCGACGCGTGGGTGGGCGCGGCGGGCACGTGCGCCGGGCGCAGCGACTCGAACTCCTTGCGCAACACCGGGACGACCTCCTCGCCGAGCAGGTCGAGCTGCTCCAGCACCGTCTTGAGCGGCAGGCCGGCGTGGTCCATGAGGAACAGCTGGCGCTGGTAGTCGCCGACGTAGTCGCGGAAGCCCAGCGTGCGGTCGATGACCTGCTGCGGGCTGCCTACGGTCAGCGGGGTCTGGGCGGTGAACTCCTCCAGCGACGGGCCGTGCCCGTAGACCGGCGCGTTGTCGAAGTACGGCCGGAACTCCCGCACCGCGTCCTGCGAGTTGCGCCGCATGAACACCTGCCCGCCCAGCCCCACGATGGCCTGGTCGGCGGAGCCGTGGCCGTAGTGCGCGTACCGCTGCCGGTAGAGCCCGACCATCCGCTGGGTGTGCTCCTTGGGCCAGAAGATGTGGTTGGCGAAGAAGCCGTCACCGTAGTAGGCGGCCTGCTCGGCGATCTCGGGGCTGCGGATCGAGCCGTGCCAGACGAACGGCGGCACGCCGTCGAGCGGACGCGGCGTCGACGTGAACGACTGCAACGGGGTGCGGAAGCGGCCCTTCCAGTCGACCACGTCCTCGCGCCAGAGCCGGTGCAGCAGGTCGTAGTTCTCGATGGCGAGCGGGATGCCGTTGCGGATGTCCTGGCCGAACCACGGGTAGACCGGCCCGGTGTTGCCGCGCCCCATCATCAGGTCCACCCGGCCGTCCGCGAGGTGCTGGAGCATCGCGTAGTCCTCGGCGATCTTCACCGGGTCGTTGGTGGTGATCAGCGTGGTGGAGGTGGAGAGCAGCAGGCGCTCGGTGCGGGCCGCGATGAAGCCGAGCATGGTGGTCGGCGACGACGGCACGAACGGCGGGTTGTGGTGCTCGCCGGTGGCGAAGACGTCCAGGCCGACCTCCTCGGCCTTGAGCGCGATGGAGACCATCGCCTTGATCCGCTCATGCTCGGTCGGCTCGCGACCGGTGGTCGGGTCGACCGTGACGTCGCCGACGGTGAAGACTCCGAACTGCATGACCAGCTCCTCGCGTTGTCCCGGCCGGGGCCGCTGCGGCTCCCGGACGCACGGCACAACACTATTTGACGAGTCAACTATTCCGCGGCGGGCGGCGGCGCCGGTGGCCGCCGTCACGCCGTCCGCGCCGACTGCGGAGCGGCCGGCTGGGCCGCCCGCCCAGGCCGCGCGCCGGGCCCGACCGCAGGTCAGCGGCTGCGCGGCACGTGCCGGCGGTAGGCGCTCACGGTCGGGTCGCCGGCGATCCAGAACCGCCACGGCACATCGTGCGCCCCGGTCACGCCCACCCGCGGCCCGGCGGCCACCGCGTCGGCGGGCACCGGGACGTCGGCCGGGCGCAGGCGGACGGGGCCGTCGCCGAGCAGCCAGCGGCCGTAGGCGCTCCGGTCGATGCCCAGCGCCGCGCAGAGCCGGGCGGGCCCGCGCGCGAGGTCGACGTCCCGGCGTACGGCGGGGCGCCTGGCCCGGGCCGCCTCGACGCCGTCGACCACCTCGCCGGCCCGCAGCAGCACCGCCGAGGCCTCCCCGTCGGGCCCGGTCACCACGTTCATGCACCAGTGCATGCCGTAGGTGAAGTAGACGTAGGCGTGCCCCGCCGGCCCGAACATGACCGCGTTGCGCGGCGTGCGCCCCCGGTGCGCGTGCGACGCCGGGTCGCCGGCCGTCCCGGCGTACGCCTCGACCTCCGTGATGCGAACGGTGACGTCGCCGGCGGTGAGCAGGCAGCCGAGCAGGCCCCGGGCGGCCGGCACCACCGGGCCGGCGAGCAGGTCGGCCAGCCCCGCGAGGTCGACGGGCCGGCGGTCGGAGTACGCCACCACGGCACCGACCCTATCCGCCCGGGCGGCCGGCCGCCGGACTCCGGCGGCGCGGATCATCAACAATCCGTTGACAACAAAACGTTGACGTGATGGGGTGCTGGCATGACCGACTCCTTCACCGCCCCCGACGCCGGCGCGTCCCGGGCGCACCGCACCTACTCGGCGCTGCACCGCATCACCGAGCGGCACGCCGACACCGAGACGCGGCGACGCCGGCACACCAACCCCTACGTGCCGGACGCCTACGAGGCGGTCGCGCTGGTCACCGCCCTGGCCGCCGGCGGGGCCGAGGTCGAGCCCGGCGAGGAGCCGGTCGACGACGCGGACCTCGTCGCGGCGCTCACCCTCGTCCCGCACCTGCGTGCCGAGATCGACGCGATGGAGGCGGGGCTGCTCACGCTGGCCCGGGGCCGCGGGCTGACCTGGCAGCAGATCGCGTTCGGGCTCGGGCTGGGCAGCGCGCAGGCCGCCAAGCAGCGCTTCGAACGGCTCTCCGCCCGCACCGCCGCCACCGACTGACGCGGCGATGGGCCAGACTGGGCGCGGGATCGGTGTCGAGGAGGACGCGATGACGCGCGAGGAGATGCTGGCGTACTGCCTGGCGAAGCCGGGGGCCCGGCTGGACCAGCCGTGGGAGGGCGACGAGGTGGTCAAGGTCGGCAGCCGGATCTTCGCCTTCCTCGGCTCCGCCGGCGCCGACGACCCGACCGTCGGGGTGAAGTGTGGCCCGAGCCGGGACGTGGCCGACGAGTGGCTGCACCGGCACCCGGGCGACGCGCGGCCGTCGCCGTACATCGGGCGCTCCGGCTGGAACACGCTGCGCCTGGCCGGCGGGATCGACGAGGAGGAGCTGATCGAGGCGGTCGACGCCTCGTACGACGCGGTGGTGGCGAAGCTGCCGAAGCGGGAACGCCCGGCGGGCTGACCCCGCGCGACGCCGGCGGCGCCGCGCGGGGTCGACGGCTCAGCGGGGAACGACCCGCTCGGCGGCCCACTCCCGCCAGCCGGCGAGCTTGTCGGCGGCGGTGGCGAGCTGGTCGGCGACCGGCCCGGGACCGGTCGAGCCGGGCGTGATCCGGGCGGCGAGCGCCGAGCGGACCGAGAGCACGTCGCGCACCGACGGGTCGAGGTGCTCGCTGACGGCCGCCAGGTCGGCGTCGGAGACCTCGTCCAGCGCGCAGTCGCGCGCCACGCAGAGCGCCACCAGCCGGCCGGTGATCTCGTGCGCGTCGCGGAACGGCACGTTCCGGCGGACCAGCCAGTCGGCGACCTCGGTGGCGAGGGAGAAGCCGACCGGCGCGGCGGCGACGAGGCGGTCGGCGCGCACGGTCATCGTGGAGATCATCCCGGCGAGCGCCGGCAGCAGCAGCTCCAGGGTGTCGACCGCGTCGAAGGCCGGCTCCTTGTCCTCCTGCATGTCCCGGTCGTAGGTCATCGGCAGGCCCTTGAGCATGGTGAGCACGCTCATCAGGCCGCCGACGAGCCGGCCGGACTTGCCCCGGGCCAGCTCGGCGATGTCCGCGTTCTTCTTCTGCGGCATGATCGACGAACCGGTGGCGAACGCGTCGTCCAGCTCCACCCAGCCGAACTCCTGCGAGGTCCAGAGCACCACCTCCTCGCCGAGGCGGGACAGGTGCACCCCGATCATCGCGGTGACGAAGAGGAACTCGGCGACGAAGTCCCGGTCGGCGACGGCGTCCATCGAATTGGCGAAGGACGTGCGGAAGCCCAGCTCCTTGGAGACGGCCACCGGGTCCAGCGGCAGGCCGGAGCCGGCGAGCGCGCCCGCGCCGAGCGGGCTGACCGCCGTGCGGTGGTCCCAGTCGCTGAGCCGCTCCAAGTCGCGCAGCAGCGGCTGCACGTAGGCCAGCAGCCAGTGCCCGAAGGTGACCGGCTGGGCGTGCTGAAGGTGCGTCATGCCGGGCGCGGCGGTCTCCACGTGCCGTTCGGCCTGCTCGACCAGGGCCTCGGCCAGCTCGACCAGCCGGCCGGCCACGCCCCGGGCGTGGTCGCGCAGGTAGAGCCGCAGGTCGGTGGCGACCTGGTCGTTGCGGGACCGGCCGGCGCGCAGCTTGCCGCCGAGGCTGCCGAGCCGCTCCAGCAGGCCGCGCTCCAGGGCGGTGTGCACGTCCTCGTCGTCGATCGTCGGGCGGAACTGCCCGGAGGCGCAGGCGGCCTCCAGGTCGTCCAGCGCGGCGAGGATCCGGCCCAGTTCCTCCGGGTCGAGCAGGCCGGCCCCGGCGAGCACCCGGGCGTGCGCCCGGGACGCCGCGATGTCGTACGGGGCCAGCCGCCAGTCGAACTGCACGCTCACCGACAGGCGGGCCAGGGCCTCGGCGGGACCGCCGGCGAACCGGCCGCCCCACAGACTGGTGCGGTTGGTGGCGGCGCTGTTCTCGGTCAGGCTCTTGTCGTCCACGCCGCCCATTGTGGTGCCCATGCTCAGCAGCCGCCCAGCCGGGCGTCCCGCGCGGCAGCCATCTTGCTGGGCAGGCCCCAGAGCTGCACGAAGCCCTTCGCCAGGGACTGGTCGAAGGTGTCCCCGGTGTCGTAGGTGGCCATGCCGAAGTCGTAGAGGCTGGCCTCGGAGCGGCGCCCGGTGACGGTGGCCCGGCCGCCGTGCAGGGTCAGCCGCACCTCGCCGGTGACGTGCCGCTGCGCGTCGTCGATGAACGCGTCGAGCGAGGACTTCAGCGGGGAGTACCAGAGGCCGTCGTAGACCAGCTCACCCCAGCGCTGGTCGACGCCGCGCTTGAACCGGGCCAGGTCCCGCTCCACGGTCACCGCCTCCAGCTCCTGGTGGGCGGTGATCAGCGCGATCGCGCCGGGCGCCTCGTACACCTCGCGGCTCTTGATGCCGACGAGGCGGTCCTCGACCATGTCGAGCCGGCCCACGCCCTGGGCGCCCGCGCGCCGGTTGAGCTCCAGGATCGCCTGGTACGCGGTGACGGTCTCCCCGTCGATCGCCACCGGCACACCGGCGTCGAAGGTGATCACGACCTCGTCGGGGTCGCGTTCCTGCGTCGGGTCGGCGGTGTACGAGTACAGGTCCTCGACGGGGCCGTTCCAGATGTCCTCCAGGAAGCCCGTCTCGACGGCCCGGCCCCACAGGTTCTGGTCGATGGAGTACGGCGACTTCGCCGACACGTCGATCGGCAGCCCCTTCTCCTCGGCGAAGGCGATCGCCTTGTCCCGGGTCCAGGCGTAGTCCCGGGCCGGCGCGACGATCTTCAGGTCGGGCGCGAGCGCGCCGAGGCCGACCTCGAAGCGGACCTGGTCGTTGCCCTTGCCGGTGCAGCCGTGCGACACGATGGTGCCGCCGTGCTTGCGGGCCGCGGCCACCAGGTGCTTGACGATCAGCGGCCGGGACAGCGCGGAGACCAGCGGATAGCGGTCCATGTAGAGCGCGTTCGCGCGGATGGCCGGCAGGCAGTACCCGGCGGCGAACTCGTCGCGCGCGTCGACCACCTCCGACTCCACCGCGCCGCAGTCCAGGGCGCGCTGCCGGATGGCGTCGAGGTCCTCGCCGCCCTGCCCGACGTCGACCGCCACCGCGATCACCTCGGCGCCGGTCCGGTCGGCCAGGTACGGGATGGCTACGGAGGTGTCGAGCCCTCCGGAGTAGGCAAGTACGACCCGCTCGGTCACGGTGTGGTGCTCCCTTCGACGTTCTCTTCGCGGCGGGCCCAGCCGGCGAGCTTGTCGCCGAGCGCGGCCCCGCCGACGGCCTCGCGGGCCACGACGAGGATGGTGTCGTCGCCGGCGATGGTGCCGACGACCTCGGGCAGGCCCGCTCGGTCCAACGCGCTGGCCAGGTAGTGGGCTGCGCCCGGCGGGGTGCGCAGTACGGCGATGTTGCCGCTCGCGTCGACCCCGTTGAGCAGTTCGCGCAGCAGCCGGACCAGCCGGGCCGGGGCCGCCTCGGCGTCGCGCAGCGGCCGGTGGCCGTCCTCGGGGATCAGGTAGACGGCCCGCCCGTCGCCGCCGCGCGCGGTCACCGCGCCCAGTTCCTTGAGGTCCCGGGAGAGGGTGGCCTGGGTGACCTGGATGCCGTCGCCGGAGAGCAGGTCGGCCAGCTCGGTCTGCGAGTGGATCGCCCTGTCGCGGATCAGCTCGACGATGCGGGCGTGCCGGGCGGCGCGGTTCAGCGGGGCGGTCATGGTGTCTCCCTGGTCGCGGCGGCGCCCGGCGCCGCCGCGTCCGGGGCGGCGGGCGCGGCCCCGAGGAGGAACGTCAGCAGCGCCTTCTGGGCGTGCAGCCGATTCTCCGCCTGGTCGAACACGACGCTCTGCGGGCCGTCGAGCACCTCGTCGGTGATCTCCTCGCCCCGGTGCGCGGGCAGGCAGTGCAGCACGACGGCGTCGGGCGCGGCGTGCCCGAGCAGCGCGGCGTTGACCTGGTACGGCAGGAACGGGGTGATCCGGTCCAGCCCGTCGTCCTCCTGGCCCATCGAGGTCCAGGTGTCCGTGGCGACCACGTCGGCCCCGGCCACCGCCGCGACCGGGTCGGTCAGCGCCTGCACCGAACCCCCGGTGCCGGCGGCGATCTTCGCGGCCCGGGCGACCACCTCGGGGTCGGGGCCGAAGCCGGCCGGCCCGGCGACCCGGACGTGCATGCCGGCGCTCGCCCCGGCGAGCAGGTACGAGTGGGCCAGGTTGTTCGCGGCGTCGCCGACGTAGGCCAGCGTCCGCCCGGCGGTGCCCCCGCAGTGCTCGCGGACGGTGAGCAGGTCGGCCAGGAGCTGGCAGGGGTGGAAGCCGTCGGTGAGCGCGTTGACCACCGGCACGGAGGCGCCGTCGGCGACCTCGGCGATCCGGTCGTCGCCGTGGGTGCGCAGCACGATCGCCGCGACGTAGCGGGAGAGCACCCGGCCGGCGTCGGCCAGGGTCTCGCCCCGCCCGAAGTGGGTGACCTGGGTGTCCACCACGAGGGGGTGCCCACCCAGCTCGGCGATGCCGACGTCGAACGAGAACCGGGTACGCAGGCTCTGCTTGTCGAACAGCACCGCCACCGACCGGGGCCCGGCCAACGGCCGGTGGCCGAACCGGTCGGCCTTCATCCGCGTCGCGAGGTCGAGCACGGCCGACTGCTCGGCGGGGGTCAGATCGTCGTCCCGCAGGAAGTGCCGGATCACGCGCCCGCCTCCGACGTGCTCGGCATCGCCACGGTGGGCGTGAGCGCGGTCGGCGCGGTGGACGGCGTCGAGATCCTGGTGGATTCCGGCCCCTCCAGGGGCCGTTTCCCAGCAGGATCCGGCGCGGAGCCGGGGGCGCGGGCGGCGGCCGGGGACGCCGCGTCGAGGGCGGCCGGGAGGGCGGCCAGGAAGTCGTCGGCCTGGGCGGCGGTGAGGATCAGCGGCGGGGCGAGCCGTACGACGCCGGGCTGCGCCGGGTTGACCAGGAAGCCGGCCTCCCGCAGCGCCTCGGTGAGCACCTTCGCGACGGGCGCGGCGAGCACCACCCCGAGCAGCAGGCCCGCGCCGCGTACGCCGTCCACCAGCGGGTGGCCGAGCGCCTCGATCCCCCGGCGCAGCCGCTCGCCGACCCGCTTGACGTGGTCGAGAAGCCCCTCGCTGGCGATGGTCGACACCACCGCGAGGGCGGCGGCGCAGCTCACCGGGTTGCCGCCGAAGGTGGTGCCGTGCGAACCGGGGGCGAGCAGCTCGGCGGCGCGGCCGAAGGCCAGGCAGGCGCCGATGGGCAGCCCGCCGCCGAGCCCCTTGGCCAGGGTCACCACGTCGGGCTCGACCCCCTCGGCCTGGTGCGCGAACCAGTGCCCGGTGCGGCCGACTCCCGTCTGCACCTCGTCGAGCACCAGCAGCGCGCCGTGCCGGGCGGTGATCCGGCGCGCGGCGGCCAGGTAGCCGGCCGGCGGGACCACCACGCCGTTCTCCCCCTGGATTGGCTCCAGGATCACCATGGCGGTGGCGTCGGTGACCGCCGCCTCCAGGGCCGCCACGTCGCCGTAGTCGACGTGGGTCACCTCGCCGGGCAGCGGGCGGAACGGGTCGGCCTTGGCCGGCTGGCCGGTGAGGGCGAGGGCGCCCATGGTCCGCCCGTGGAAGCCGCCCCGGGTGGCGACCACGTGCGAGCGGCCGGTGAGCCGGGAGAGCTTGAACGCCGCCTCGTTGGCCTCCGCGCCCGAATTGGCGAAGAAGACGCGCCCGGGCCGCCCGGCCAGGGCCAGCAGCAGCTCGGCGAGGGCCACCGGCGGCTCGGCGACGTAGAGGTTGGAGACGTGCCCGAGGGTGGCGACCTGCCTCGACACGGCGGCCACCACGGCCGGGTGGGCGTGGCCGAGGGCGTTGACCGCGATGCCGCCGACGAAGTCGACGTACTCCCGGCCGGCGTCGTCGACCACGACGGCGCCGGAGCCGGAGACGAGGGCGAGCGGCGGCGTGCCGTAGTTGTCCATCATGGACTGCGCCCAACGCTCGACGAGCGTGCTCATGCCGGAACCGTGCCTTCCTTGTCGGCGACTGCCTGGGTGACGGGTGCGGTCCTGGCGCCGACGACCATGGTGCCGAACCCTTCGGAGGTGAAGACCTCCAGCAGCGTGGAGTGGGCGACCCGCCCGTCGACGACGTGCGCGGCGGGCACCCCCTGCCGCACCGCCCGCAGGCACGCCTCCATCTTGGGGACCATGCCGCTGGACAGGGACGGCAGCAGCGCCGCCAACTCGTCGACGGTGATCTCGCTGACCAGGCTGTCGGTGTCGGGCCAGTCGGCGTAGAGGCCCGGCACGTCGGTGAGGACGACCAGCTTGCGAGCGTCCAGGGCGACGGCGAGCGCGGCGGCGGCGGTGTCGGCGTTCAGGTTGTGCAGCACCCCGTCGGCGTCGGGCGCCACGGTGGAGATCACCGGGATGCGACCGGCCGCGATCAGGTCGGTGACAGCCGAGGCGTCGACCGACTCGACGTCGCCGACCTGCCCGACGTCGACCGGTTCCCCGTCCACGTACGCGGGCCGCCGCACGGCGGTGAACAGCCCGGCGTCCTCGCCGGAGAGGCCCACCGCGAACGGGCCGTGGGCGTTGATCAGGCCCACCAGTTCCCGGCCCACCTGGCCGACCAGCACCATCCGGACCACGTCCATCGCCTCGGGGGTGGTGACCCGCAGGCCGCCCCGGAATTCGCTGGCGATGCCCAGCCGGCCGAGCATGGCGGAGATCTGCGGGCCGCCGCCGTGCACCACGACCGGCCGGAGGCCGGCGTAGCGCAGGAAGACCATGTCGGCGGCGAAGGCCCGTTGCAGTTCGGGGTCGACCATGGCGTTGCCGCCGTACTTGACCACGACGGTCGAGCCGGAGAAACGGGCCAGCCAGGGCAGCGCCTCGATCAGCGTGGCCGCCTTGACCTGGGCGCGGGCGAGATCGGTGGAGAGGCTCATGTCGAGTAGGCCGAGTTCTCGTGCACGTACGCGTGGGACAGGTCGTTGGTCCAGATCGTGGCGGCGGCGGCACCGGCGTGCAGGTCGATCCGGATGGTGACGTCCCGCCCGGTCAGGTCGACCTTCGACCGGTCCTCGGCGGCGGCGCCGGAGCGGCACACCCAGACGCCGTTGACGGCGACGTCGACCCCGTCGGGCTCGAACGCGGCGGCGGTGGTGCCGACGGCGGCGAGGATCCGGCCCCAGTTCGGGTCGTTGCCGAACAGCGCGGTCTTGACCAGGTTGTTGCGCGCCACCGACCGCCCCACCTCGACGGCGTCGTCCTCGCTCGCCGCGCCGACCACGTCGATGGCGATCTGCTTGGTGGCGCCCTCGGCGTCGGCGATGAGCTGCTGTGCCAGGTCGTGGGCCGCGGCGGTGACCGCGGCCGTCAGCTCGGCCGGGGTCGGCGCGATGCCGCTCGCGCCGCTGGACAGCAGCAGGACCGTGTCGTTGGTCGACATGCAGCCGTCGGAGTCGATCCGGTCGAAGGTGACCCGGCACGCCTCCCGCAGGGCGGCGTCGAGGTCCTCGGGCCCGGCCACCGCGTCGGTGGTCAGCACGCAGAGCATGGTGGCCATCGCCGGGGCGAGCATGCCAGCCCCCTTGGCCATGCCGCCGACGGTCCAGCCGCTGCCCCGGGCCACCGTGGTCTTGGGGCGGGTGTCCGTGGTCATGATGGCCTCGGCGGCCGCCGGGCCGCCGTCGCGGGACAGCCGGCGGATCGCCGAGCGTACGCCGGGGAGCAGCTTCTGCATCGGCAGCCGCTCCCCGATCAGCCCGGTCGAGCAGACCGCCACGTCGGCGGCGCCCAGCATCAGCCGCGGGCTGGCCGAGGTGATCCCGGCGGCGGTGTGTTCGGCGGTGGCGTGGGTGTCCTGGAAGCCGGCCGGGCCCGTGCAGGCGTTGGCGCCGCCGGAGTTGAGCACCACGACGCGGGCGACGCCGCCGCGCACCACCTGCTGGGTCCAGAGCACCGGCGCGGCCTTGACCCGGTTGGCGGTGAACACGCCGGCGACGCCGGCGTCCGGGCCGTCGTTGACGACCAGCGCGACGTCGCTCGCGCCGCTGGCCTTGAGCCCGGCGGCCACCCCGGCCGCCCGGAACCCCCGCGGGGTCGTGACACTCACGGTGCTGCTCCTTCGTTCGCGACTGCGGGGCTCCGCTGCGCTGCACTCCTCGCGCTCACCGACGCTGCTCCTTCGTTCGCGACTGCGGGGCTCCGCTGCGCTGCACTCCTCGCGCTCACGGTGCGATCCCCCAGACGGACAGGCCCGTCGTCTCCGGCAGGCCGCACATGAGGTTGGCGTTCTGCACGGCCTGGCCGGCGGCGCCCTTGCCGAGGTTGTCCAGCGCGCTCAGCACGATCATCCGGCGGGAGTCGACGTCGACCGTGGCCTGCAGGTGGCAGGAGTTGGAGCCGAGGGTGGCGGCGGTGTGCGGCCAGGCCCCCTCCGGCAGGACGTGCACGAACGGCGCGTCGGCGTACGCCTCGGCGAGCACCGCCCGCGGGTCGACGCCCCGGGCCGGCACGGCGGTCACGGTGGCCAGGATGCCCCGGGGCATCGGCGCGAGCACCGGCGTGAACGACAGGCCGGTCGCGCCGGTGGCCTGCTTGATCTCCGGGACGTGCTGGTGGGTGCCCACGCGGTAGGGCGACAGGTCGCCCATCACCTCGCTGCCGAGCAGGTGCGGCTTGGCCGCCTTGCCGGCGCCGGAGGTGCCGGAGGCGGCCACGACCACCACGTCGGCCGGGGAGGCGGCGCCCGCGGCGACCAGCGGGGCCAGGGCCAGGATGATCGCGGCGGCGTAGCAGCCGGTGCTGGCGACCCGGGTGGCGCCGGCGATCAGCTCCCGCTGGCCGGGCAGCTCCGGCAGGCCGTAGGTCCACGGCCCGGCGTGCGTGCCGCCGTAGTAGTTGGCCCAGGCGTACGGGTCGGCGAGGCGGTGGTCGGCGCCCAGGTCGACGACGCGGACCTTGGGCGGCAGCTGGGCCGCCAGGGCCGCCGACTGGCCGTGCGGCAGGGCCAGGAAGACCAGGTCCGCGTCGGCCAGCGTCGCCGCGTCCGTCTCGCCGAGGACCATGTCGAGGCCGGCGAGCTGCGGGTGTACGACGTCGAGCCGGTGCCCGGCCTGGCTGTGCGCCGTGGCGGCGACCAGGTCGAACTCCGGGTGCCCGGCGACCAGGCGGATCAGCTCGCCCCCGGCGTAGCCGCTCGCCCCGGCGACCGCGACTCGGATACTCATCCTCACCTCCGCATGACTATGCAGCGAAGGCTAGCAGCCGGCGATCCGGCACTGCAAGTTCATACGTTCCACTGCATGAGAATCGGATGCGGCACCGGTCACCCGCCGACGCCAGCCGGGCAGCGACGAGGGGTCCCTCCCGCCGGTGCGGGAGGGACCCCTCGTCGTCGCTCAGGCGCCGCGCAGGGTGGCGCCGAAGCGCTCCGCGGCACGGGCGACCGCCGCGTCCCGGGCGGCCACCGCCTCCTCCACGGTCAGCGTCCGGTCCGGGGCCCGGAAGGTGAGCTTGTACGCCAGCGACCTGCGGCCCGCCCCCAGCTGCTCCGAGGCGTACACGTCGAACAGGCGCACCCCCTCCAGCAGCCCGCCGGCGCCCCCGACGAGGGCCTGCTGCACCTGCGCCGCGGGCACCGAGGAGTCGACGACCAGCGCCACGTCGATCAGCGCCGGGGGGAAGCCCGAGACGACCGGCGCGGACGCCACCGGGGCGGCCGGCAGCGCGTCCAGGTCGAGTTCCATGGCGCTGGTGCGCCGGGGCAGCTCCAGCGCCGCCACGACCGTCGGGTGCAGCTCGCCGGCGTGCCCGACCACCGTGCCGTCGACCAGCAGCTCGGCGCACCGGCCGGGGTGCCAGGGGGCGTACTCGGCGGCCCGGACCTCGATCCGGTCCGCGGGCACGTCGGCGGCGGCCAGCACGTCGCGGCCGGCCTCCACGGCGTCCGCCCAGCCGGCCGGGCGGCCCGCGCCCCACCAGCCGGCCGGCTCGACGTCGCCGGTCAGGACGACGGCGACGTGCCGGGGCTGGTCGGGCACCACCGCGTCGGCGGCGGCGAACTCCTCGTCGGTGGGTCGCCGGTCCACGCCCATCGCCGGCGGACGGCCGGCGCCGGGGCGCGGGTGGAACACCGCGCCGATCTCGTAGAGGGCGAGGTCACGCTGGCCCCGGCCGAGGTTGCGCTTCACGATGCCGAGCAGCGGGCCGAGCAGCGTGGTGCGCAGCAGCGGCTCCTCCTCCGACAGCGGGTTGGCCAGCCGCACCGCCCGCCGACGCGGGTCGTCGGCGGGCAGGCCGAGCTGGTCGGCCAGCCCGGGGCCGACGAACGGATGCGCGAGCACCTCCACGTACCCCCGCTCGGCGAGCGATCGGGCCACGGCCCGGCGGCGCCGCTGCTGCCAGGTCAGGCCGCGGCCGGGCGGCGCGGTGGGCAGCACGGACGGCACCCGGTCGTACCCGTCGAGACGGACCACCTCCTCGACCAGGTCGGCCGGGTCGGTCAGGTCGGGCCGCCAGGTCGGCGGGGTGACGCTGAGCGCGCCGCCGGTGCCGGCGGCCACGCCGACCTCGCCCGGGTCCTCGGCCAGCCGGTCGGCGCCCCGGGCGACCGTGCAGCCGACCTGCTCCAGCAGGGCGACCACCCGCGCCGGCGGGTAGCTCACGCCGACCCGCCGGGTCGGCAGGTCGGCCGGCAGCACGACCGGGGTACGCGGCCGGACGTGGTCGATGTCGAGGATCTCGTCCCCGGCCGCGCCACCGGCGTGCTCGGTGAGCAGCCGGACCGCCCGCGCGACGGCGACCAGCGGCAGGGCCGGGTCGACGCCCCGCTCCCACCGCTTCGCCGCCTCGCTGAACAGCTTGTGCCGCCGGGCGGTGCGCCCGACCATCACCGGGTCCCAGTGGGCGGCCTCGAAGAGCACGTTCGTCGTCCCGGCGACGACCTCGCTGGTCTCGCCACCCATCACGGCGGCCAGCGAGATCGGGCCCGTGTCGTCGCAGATCACCATGTCCTCGGGCGCGAGGGCCCGGGTGACCCCGTCCAGGGTGGTGAGCTTCTCCCCCGCCTCGGCGCGGCGGACCACCAGCGGCCCGGCGATCCGGTCGGCGTCGAACGCGTGCATCGGCTGGCCCAGCTCGAGCATCACGTAGTTGGTGATGTCGACCGGCAGCGAGATGCTGCGGATGCCGGCGACGGTGAGCCGCCGCTGCATCCAGCCGGGGGTCGGCGCCGTCGGGTCGACGCCGCGCACGAGGCGGGCGGCGAACCGGTCGCAGCCGACCGTGTCGCGCACCCCGACCGGGTACGCCGGCGAGTCGGTGCCGCCGGGCGCGGGCGCCAGGCCCGGGTCGCGGAACGGCACGCCCAGGGCGTGCGACAGCTCCCGGGCCAGGCCGCGGACGCTCATCGCGTACCCCCGGTCGGGGGTGATCTCCACCTCGACCACGACGTCGTCGAGCCCGACGACGGGCCGCGCGTCGTCGCCCGGCTTGGCCGGGGTGTCCTCGGGCAGCACGATGATGCCCGAGTGGTCGTCGCCCAGACCCAACTCCTTGGCCGAGCAGATCATGCCGTTGGAGTTGCGCCCGTACGTCTTGCGCGCGCCGATGGCGAAGCCGCCGGGCAGCACGCCGCCGGGGAGGATCACCACGACCCGGTCGCCGGGGACGAAGTTGCGCGCCCCGCAGACGATCTCCTGCGGCTCGCCGGTGCCGTTGGCGTCGCCGACGTCGACCCGGCAGAACCGGATCGGCTTCTTGAAGCCGGTCAACTCCTCGATCTGGAGGACCTCGCCGACCACCAGCTGACCGGTGACGGTCTCCCGCAGGTCCACCACGGACTCGACCTCGATGCCGAGGTCGACCAGGGCCTGCTCCAGGTCCCGGGTGGGCAGGTCGGCGGGGAGGTCGACGTACTCCCGCAGCCAACTGACAGAAACTCGCATGACTCAGACCACCGTCTCCGTGACTCGTACCCGCATCGCCTACGCCCCGGTCCCGAACGCGCGGGTGAACCGCACGTCGCCCTCGGCCATGTCCCGCATGTCGCTGACCCCGTGCCGGAACATCACCGTCCGGTCGATGCCCATGCCGAACGCGAATCCGGAGTAGACCTCGGGGTCGATGCCGCAGGCGCGCAGCACCCGCGGGTTGACCATGCCGCAACCGCCCCACTCGACCCAGCGCGGGCCGTCGCGGTGCTCGGGGAACCAGACGTCGAACTCGGCGGACGGCTCGGTGAACGGGAAGTAGTGCGGCCGGAAGCGGGTCTTCGCGCCCTCGCCGAACATCGCCCGGGCGAAGTGGTCCAGGGTGCCGCGCAGGTGCGCCATGGTGATGCCCCTGTCCACGACGAGGCCCTCCACCTGGTGGAAGACCGGCGCGTGGGTGGCGTCCAGCTCGTCCGTGCGGTAGACCCGGCCGGGCACGATCACGTAGATCGGCGGCGTGCGGGTCAGCATGGTGCGCGCCTGCACCGGCGAGGTGTGGGTCCGCAGGACGAGGCCCGACCCGCCCGCCTCGCCGGCGGCCTCGGCGGGGGCGACGTGGAAGGTGTCCATCAGGCCGCGCGCCGGGTGGTCGGCGGGGATGTTGAGCGCGTCGAAGTTGGTCCACTCCAGCTCGACCTCGGGCCCCTCGGCCACCTCGTAGCCCATGCCGACGAAGAGGTCGTTGATCTGCTCCATCAGGGTGCTGATCGGGTGCCGGGCGCCCCGGGGCCGCCGGTCGTGGGGCAGCGTCACGTCGACGCGCTCCTCCACCAGCACCCGTTGCGCCTGCTCCCGCTCCAGGACCTCCTGGCGGGCGGCGTACGCGGCCTCGATGGCGCGGCGGGCCTCGTTGACCCGCTTGCCGGCGTCGGACTTCGCCGCCGGCGGCAGCGCGCCGATCTCGCGGCGGGCCAGCGAGACCGGGGACCGGTCGCCGAGGTGCGCCGGGCGCAGCGCGGTCAGCGCGTCCGGGTCACCGGCCTCGGCGAACGCCTTCTCGGCGGCGGCGACGGCCTCGGCCAGGGCGGCCGGGTCGAGCAGGGCGACCTGCTTCGGGTCGTACGGATCGTTGCGGTAGCTCATGGCGTACGGGCACTCCCTCACGGCGGCGCCAGCCCTCACGGGCGGCGAAGCGAGTCTACGGACGCGCGGCTGTGCCGCAGCCCGCCGGTGGGAGTTGTGCGGAGAGCAGGTCAGGCCCGCCGCCCGCCGACACCGGCGGGCTGGCTAAACGAACGCCGTGGCGCGTTCATGGGCGGAGGCTCTCCCCTGTGGTCCGTGCCTTGGGGGCGGCCGGGTCACGGCCGCCGCTGTGCTCTCGCTGAAGCGTACAGGCAGACCGCGGCGGCCGCAGCCAGGTTCAGGCTCTCGGCGCGCCCGTGCAGGGGCACCCGGACCCGGGCGTCGGCGGCGGCGGTGAGGGCCTCGGGCAGGCCGTGCGCCTCGGAGCCGAAGAGCCAGGCGGTGGGGGCGGCGAGCCTCCCGGCGTCGGCGAGGTCGTCGAGGTCGTCCTCGCCGTAGCCGGTGGTGGCGAGCACGGCGAGCCCGGCGGCGCGCAGCGCCGCGACCACGTCCACCGGGTCGGGCGCGAGGACCACGTCGACGTGGAAGAGGCTGCCGGCCGACGCCCGCACGCACTTGCCGTTGTACGGGTCGACGGCCTCGCCCGCGAAGACCACCGCGCCGGCGCCCGCCGCGTCGGCGGTGCGCAGCACGGTGCCGGCGTTGCCCGGGTCGCGGATCTCGGCGAGCACGGCCACCAGGCGGGGCCCGCCGGCCAGGGCCTGCTCCAGGGGCACGTCGAGGTGGCGGCAGACGGCGACGAGGCCCTGCGGGGCGACGGTCTCGGCCAGCGCGGCGAGCGCCTCGTCGGTCGCCTCGGAGACGGGCACGTCGGCGCGGGCCGCGACGGCGGCCAGGTCGGCGTGCCGGTCCAGGGCGGCGGGCGTACCGAAGAGTTCGGTGACCACCCCCGGGCGGGCCAGGGCCTCGCGGACCGCCTGCGGCCCCTCGGCCAGGAAGCGCCCGGCGGCCTCGCGGTCCCGGCGGCGCTGCAACCGGCGGGCGGCGACCACCCGGGGCGTACGCGGGGTGAAGGGGCCGGAGACAGCGTCGAGGCGTCTCCCGCGCGATGGTGACTGCATGGGAGACGCCTCGATCTGCTGGTGCGTGGGGATCAGGCGGCCTGGGCCGCCGCGCCGCCGGTGCCCTCGGCCGTGACCGCGGCCCGGGCCAGCTCGACGATCGCCGCGAAGGCGGCGGCGTCGTTGACGGCCAGGTCGGCCAGGATCTTGCGGTCGACCTCGATGCCGGCCAGGCGCAGGCCCTGGATCAGGCGGTTGTAGGTCATCCCGTTGGCGCGGGCGCCCGCGTTGATCCGCTGGATCCACAGCTGCCGGAAGTCGCCCTTGCGGTCGCGACGGTCCCGGTAGGCGTACTGCATCGAGTGCAGCACCTGCTCCTTGGCCTTGCGGTACAGGCGGGAGCGCTGACCGCGGTAGCCGCTCGCGGTCTCCAGCAGGGTACGGCGCTTCTTCTGGGCGTTCACAGCCCGCTTGACGCGTGCCATCTCAACTCCTAGTTACGTAAGGTGGCGCGCGTCAGCGGCCGAGCAGCTTCTTGATGCGCTTGACATCGGCCTTGGCCAGCACCACGGTGCCGGTCAGCCGACGGGTCTGGGTGGAGGGCTTCTTCTCCAGGTTGTGCCGGAGGCCGGCCTGCTGGGCAACGATCTTGCCCTTGCCGGTCACCTTGACCCGCTTGCCCATCCCCGTGTGGCTCTTCATCTTCGGCATGTGGAACGTCTCTCCCCTGTTACTCGCCGCTGTTGTCGGCGACTGTGCCGGTGTCACCGGCCGCCGCGGGCTCGCCGGCCGGGGCGCCCTCGGCGTCCCGCTCCCTCGGCCCGCCCCGGGTGGCCGTGGCGGCGACCGCGGCGGCCTTCGTGGCGCGGTGCGGCGCGAGCACCATGATCATGTTTCGACCGTCCTGCTTGGGAGCGGCCTCGACGTACCCCAGCTCCGAGATCTCCGACTCGAGCCGGCGCAGGAGCCGGTAGCCCAGCTCCGGACGGCTCTGCTCGCGACCGCGGAACATGATCGTCACCTTGACCTTGTCGCCGGCCTTCAGGAACCGCACCACGTGACCCTTCTTGGTCTCGTAGTCGTGCGGGTCGATCTTCGGCCGGAGCTTCATCTCCTTGATGACGGTCTGTTGCTGGTTACGCCGCGCTTCGCGCGCCTTCAGTGCGCTCTCGTACTTGAACTTGCCGAAGTCCATGAGCTTGCACACCGGCGGGCGCGCCATCGGCGCAACCTCGACCAGGTCCAGGTCGACGTCCGCGGCCAGCTGAAGGGCGCGCTCCAGCGGGACGATGCCCACCTGCTCACCCTCGGGGCCGACCAGTCGGACCTCACGTGCCCGGATCTGCTCGTTCACGCGTGGTTCGACGCTGATGGGGCCTCCTCGAGTCAAGATCTCTGCGTGGCCGACCCCGCGGCTCCCGGGTGGGAGCCGACCTGGAAAGCAGAAGGCCCCGGCGCATGCCAGGGCCCGCTCGACCGGTCGGGCACGATCACATGATCGCGCATCCGGCGCCGGGACGTGCCCGGAACCGGTGACCGGACCCGGCCGCCGTGGTGGCGACTCGGGTGGGAGCAGGCGCTCCTCTTTCAAGGCTGTGTGCATGGGCGCGACTGCGCACACGCGGAGACAGCCTGGTCGACTCGACCACACTACACCCTCGCCCGGGCGTCGTCCCAACCGGGCGCCCGGGTCAGCGGCCAGCGGCGCCCTCGGCGAGCCGGGCCTGGTGCGCCTGGTGCAGCCGGCGCAGGGCGCGGACCCCCTCGACGGCCCGCTCCTTGTCGGCGGCCTGCAGGGCGACCATCGGCAGCAGGTCGTCGTCGTGCAGCTCCAGGCTGGCCCAGGGCGCGCCCCGGTCGAAGCGGACCCCCCGGACGACCTCCCACGGCAGCTCGTACGAGCCGACGACGTTGCGCACGCGCACCCCCGACGCGTTCGCGTCGACCCGGGGGCGGGTGAAGATCAGGAAGGCGAGCGCGCCGAGGACGCCGAGGCCGACCATCGCGATCTGGTCGCCCCGCTGGAAGCTGCCGTAGCCGTTGCCGGTCGCGCCGCTCAGCGAGGTGGCCACCAGGCTGAACACCACGAGCAGCACGGCCGCGGAGGTCCAGCAGACCAGTCGGATGCGGCGCGGGCGGAGCTGGACGGACTCGGTTTCGCTCACCCCACCAGTTTGCCACCCGCCCCCGGCCGTTCCCGCGCCGCCACACGTCCCTGGGGCGGGACGACCTTCCCGGAGCCCCGCCGGGCGGTCCCCCGGCCGGCGACCAGGGCGGCCAGCAGGGTGAGCAGCGCCCCGGCGAGCACCGGCAGCCGCAGGCCGGGACCGCCCGGCAACAGCGCGTCCAGCAGCAGCGCGCCGCCCAGCTGGCCGGCGACCAGGGCCAGTCCGGTCCGCAGCACGCCGACCGCCGGGACCCCGACCAGCAGGGCGGCCACGATGACGACGCCGAGCAGGCCGCCGGTGTAGAGGTACCAGTCGCCCGGCCAGGTCGGGCCCGGCCCGGTGAGGGCGCCGGCCAGCGCCGCGACCAGCAGCACGACGGGCGTGGCCGTGGCGAAGTTGACCACCATCCCGGCGGCGGCCGAGCTGGCGGCGGAGACCCGCGCGTTCAGCGCGGACTGGAGCGCCACCCCCAGCCCGCCGGCCACGGCGAGCAGGACCAGACCGAGGGCGAGGTCGCCGACGGGCTGGCCGAGCTGGGCCAGCGTCACGGCGGCCACGCCGAGCAGCGCCCCGGCGACCCGTGGCCGGGTGAGCGCCAGCCGCCCCACCGGCGCCAGCCCGGCCCGGTCGACGGCCAGCCCGCCGAGGCTGCCACCGGCGACCTGGGCGATGGTGAAGATCGCCACCCCGAGCACCGGCACGATGTACGCGCCCGCCAGCACGATGCCCGCGCCGCCGAGCCCGCCCAGGTACGCCCACCAGGGCAGCCGGGCCCGGCGCAGCGCGACCAGACCGGTCCGCGCCGACGGCAGCGCCAGGACCCCGAGGCCGACCAGCAACGCCCCGCCGAGGTTGTTGACCACCGCGCCCAGGGTGGGGTTGCCGGCCCGCACGCCCAACTCGGCGTTGACGGCGCCCTGGGCCGCCGAGGCGACGCCGGCCAGGGTGACCAGGGTCAGCGCCGCCCACGGCGGCAGGGCGCGCGACGCCGGGGACGGTGCCGGGGCGCCCGCCGCCGTGGGCGGGCGTGTCACAGCCGGCAGGCGTGGATGTTGGTGACCAGGATCGCGCGGGCGCCGAGCTCGTACAGCTCGTCCATGATCCGGTGCACGTCGTCGCGGAGCACCATCGCCTGCACCGCCACCCAGCCCTCGCGGTGCAGCGGGGAGACGGTCGGCGACTCGATGCCCGGGGTCAGCGAACTGGCCCGGTCGAGCAGGCCGGCCGGCACGTCGTAGGCGAGCATCACGTAGCGGCGGGCGACCAGCACCCCGTGCAGCCGGCGCAGCAGCTGCGCGGACTGCGGGTGGGTCGGGGCGGCGGCGCGGCGGACCAGCACGGCCGACGAGCGCAGCAGCGGCTCGCCGAAGACGACCAGGCCGGCCTGGCGCAGCGTGGCGCCCGTCTCCACCACGTCGGCGACCACGTCGGCGACGCCGAGCCGTACGGCGTTCTCCACGGCGCCGTCGAGGCGGATCACCTCGGCCTTGACGCCCAGCTCCCCGAGGTGCCGCTCGACGAGCCCCGGGTACGCGGTGGCGATCCGGTGCCCGCCCAGTTCCTGCACGGAGGCGATGTCGTCGGGGCGGGCGGCGAAGCGGAAGGTGGCCCGACCGAAGGCGAGGTCGACGACCTCCTCGGCGGGGGCGCCGGAGTCGATCAGCAGGTCCCGGCCGGTGATGCCCAGGTCCAGGTCACCGGAGCCGACGTAGGTGGCGATGTCCTTCGGGCGCAGGTAGAAGAATTCGACGTCGTTGGCCTCGTCCCGGCAGACGAGGTCCTTCGGGTCGGTGCGCTGGCGGTAGCCCGCCTCGCGCAGCATCTGGGCGGCCGGCTCGGCCAGGGTGCCCTTGTTGGGAATGGCGACACGCAGCATGACGGAGTGCTCCTTCGATCGAAACTGATCAACGACGGGGCGCACTCACAGATGTCGGTAGACGTCCTTCAGGTCGAGACCGCTGGCCAGCATCAGCACCTGGACCTGGTAGAGCAGCTGGGAGATCTCCTCGGCGGTGCGCTCGGGCCCCTCGTGCTCGGCGGCCATCCACGACTCGGCCGCCTCCTCGACGACCTTCTTGCCGATGAAGTGCACGCCCTTCTCGAGCGCGGCGACCGTGCCCGAGCCGGGGGTGCCCGCGGCGGCCTTGGCCTGCAGCTCGGCGAACAACTCCTCGAACGTCTTCACGCCGCGATTCTTCCAGCCGGCCCGACCGCCCCGGCGCGCCGGGTCAGGCCCCGCTCACCGACCGGGACCGTCCGGAGCGCCCGGCCCCGGTGCGGACGCGGCAACCGGGTCAGCCGCCGAAGCCGACCCGCTGCCCGTTGCTGGCCAGGGCGCGGATGGCCAGGGCCGCGTCGAGGGCGGCGACGGTGGCCGACCAGCCCTTGTCCTCCGCGGAGTCGGGCAACCCGGCCCGGTCCCGGGCCTGCGCGAGGGTGTCGACGGTGAGGACGCCGTGCGCGACGGGCTTGCCCTCGTCCAGCGCCACCCGGGTCAGCCCGTCGGTGACGGAGCGGCAGACGTAGTCGAAGTGGGCGGTGGCGCCGCGGACCACCACGCCGAGCGCGACCACCACGTCGCAGCGCCGCGCGAGGGCCTGGGCCACCACGGGCAGCTCGACCGAGCCGGCCACCCGGGCGGTGACCGCCCTGGCCCCGCACGCCCGGGCGGCGGCGACCGCCCGGTCCAGCATGTGGTCGGTCAGCTCGCCGTGCCACCGCGCGGCGACCACGCCGACGGTCATCCCGGCGGCGTCCACCGCCGTCACGCCCGGTTCACCGAAACCCGCCATGCCTACGCTCCGATCTCGTCGCCGAGGACGGGGCGGCCCATCGGGGCCTCGGTCACCTCGTCCAGCTCGTCCAGCAGGTGCCCCATCCGGTCCCGCTTGGTGCGCAGGTAGCGCACGTTCTCCGGGTGCGGCCGCACCGGCAGCCCCTCGCGGCCGATGACGGTCAGCCCGTAGCCCTCCAGGCCGGCGCGCTTGGCCGGGTTGTTGGTGAGCAGCCGCATCGAGCGCACCCCGATGTCGTAGAGGATCTGCGCGCCGGTGCCGTAGTCGCGGGCGTCGGCCGGCAGGCCCAGGTCGAGGTTGGCGTCCACCGTGTCCCGGCCCTCGTCCTGGAGCTGGTACGCCTGGAGCTTGTGCAGCAGCCCGATGCCGCGCCCCTCGTGCCCGCGCACGTAGAGCACCACGCCCCGCCCCTCCCGGGCGACCCGGTCCAGCGCGGCATCGAGCTGCGGGCCGCAGTCGCAGCGCACCGAGCCGAACACGTCCCCGGTGAGGCACTCGGAGTGCACCCGCACCAGCACGTCCCGCCCGTCGCCGATCTCACCGATGACCAGGGCGACGTGCTCGGCCGAGTCGTGCTCGCTGCGGTAGCCCAGGGCCCGGAACACGCCGTGCCGGGTGGGCATCCGGGCGTCGGCGACCCGCTCGACCTGCTTCTCGGTCCGCCGCCGGTACGCGACCAGGTCGGCGATGGTGATCAGGGTCAGGGAGTGCTCGGCGCAGAACTTCTCCAGGTCCGGCACCCGCATCATGGTGCCGTCGTCGTTGACCAGCTCGCAGAGCACGCCGGCGGGACGCAGCCCGGCCAGGCGCGTCAGGTCGACGGCGGCCTCGGTGTGGCCGGGCCGGCGCAGCACGCCGCCCTCGCGGGCCCGCAGCGGCACCACGTGCCCGGGGCGGGCCAGGTCGGCCGGGCCGGTGCCGGGGTCGGCGAGCAGCCGGATGGTGTGCGCCCGGTCGGCGGCGGAGATGCCGGTGCTGACGCCCTCCCGGGCGTCCACGGTCACCGTGTAGGCGGTGCCGCGCCGGTCCTGGTTGGTGTGGTGCTGCGGCGGCAGGTCCAGCCGGTCGCACTCGCTCTCGGTCAGCGGCGCGCAGATGTAGCCGGACGTGTGGCGCACCATGAACGCGAGCAGCTCCGGCGTCGCCAGCTCGGCGGCGAAGATCAGGTCGCCCTCGTTCTCCCGGTCGGCGTCGTCGACCACGACGACGGGCCGGCCGGCGGCGATGTCCGCCACCGCCTGCTCGATGCTGGCGAAAGTGGTCATGCCACGGCCTCCGAGTAGGTCGACGGGATCGGGGCGGGCGCCGGGCGGGCGGCCCGCGAGGTGCGCCACCAGGCCACCAGGCCCCAGGCGCAGAAGGCGCCGTAGACGAGGTACATGGCGGCCGAGGGATAGAACCCGCCGCGCAGCAGCAGCGGCACGCCGACCGCGTCGACGGCGATCCAGACGAGCCAGAAGTCCACCCAGCCGCGGGCCATGCCGTAGGTGGCGAGCAGGCTGCCGGTGAGGATCCAGGCGTCCGGCAGCGGCCCCCAGGAGCCGAGGGCGGCGAGCACCGGGTACGCCGCGGCGGTACCGATCACGGCCGCGACCAGCAGGCCCAGCCGCTCCCGGCCGGTGGCCCAGCGGGGCGCCACCGCGACCCCGTCGCCGTCGCCGCCCCGGCGGCGGTGGCGCGACCAACGCCACCAGCCGTAGACGCTGACCGAGAAGAAGAAGACCTGCCGGCCGGCCTGCCCGTAGAGGTCGTGCGCCTGCGGTGTGGCGAAGACACCGCCCAGGAAGACGGTGAAGAGCAACGCGTTGCCGATCATGCCGACGGGCCAGGCCCAGACCAGCCGGCGCAGGCCGAACAGCGCGGACGCCAGCCCGAAGCCGTTGCCGACGATCTCCCGGACCAGCACCGGCGAGCCGGCGATGTCGACCTGCGCGTCGAGCAGCCACCCGAGCGGGCCCATCAGGCCACTCCGTCCGGCGCGGCGACTCCCGGCAGGCCGGCGACCGGCGGGCCGGCGTCCGGGAGGGCGGAATCGGCCAGCCGGGCGCCGAGCAGCCGCTCGACGTACTTGGCGAGCACGTCCACCTCGAGGTTGACCGGGTCGCCGACGCGGCGGGCGCCGAGCGTGGTCAGCTTCAGCGTGGTGGGGATCAGCCCGACCGCGAACCAGTCCGGGCCCACCCCGGCGACGGTCAGCGAGACGCCGTCGACCGTGATCGAGCCCTTCTCCACCACGTACCGGGCCAGGGTGGCGGGCAGCCGGAACCGGACGGTCTCCCACTGCGCGGCCGGCTCGCGGGCGACCACCTCGCCGACGCCGTCGACGTGCCCCTGCACGAGGTGCCCGCCGAGGCGGCTGCCCAGCGTGGCGGCCCGCTCCAGGTTGACCGGGTCGCCGGCCCGCAGCGCGCCGAGCGCGGAGCGGCGCAGCGTCTCCCCCATCACGTCCGCGGTGAAGGCCCCGTCGGAGACGTCGACCACGGTCAGGCAGACGCCGTTGACCGCGATCGAGTCGCCGTGCCGGGCGTCCGAGGTGACCAGCGGGCCGCGGACCGCGACCAGCGCCGAGTCACCCGCCGTCTCGGTGATCCGGACGACCTCACCCAACTCCTCGACGATGCCGGTGAACATGTCAGCCCTCCCTCTTCCGGGGCAGCGCGGTGATCCGCAGGTCGGGTCCGACCTGCGTAACGTCGACGTACTCCAGGTCGATGGCCTCGGCGATGGTGTTCACACCGGCGTCGACCAGGGCGGTCGGGCCGGCGCCGAGCAGCCGGGGCGCGACGTAGCCGACGATCTTGTCGACCAGGCCGGCGGCCAGGAAGGCGCCGGCCAGCTTCGGGCCGCCCTCCAGCAGCGCGGCGCGGACCCCGCGCCCGTGCAGCGCGGCGAGCAGCGCCGGCAGGTCGACCCGGCCGTCGGGCCCGGCGCCGACCTCCGCCGCGGTGGCGATCCACGTGCGGGCCGCGCCGTCGCGGACCCGGGCGTCGGCCGGCGTACGCCCGTCGGTGTCCACGACCACCCGCAGCGGCTGCCGGATGGCGAGCGTGCCGTCGCGCAGGTTGCGGGCGGTGAGCCGGGGGTCGTCGGCGAGGACCGTGCCCACCCCGGCGAGCACCGCGTCGACGGTGCCGCGCAGCGCGTGCACGTCCATCCGGGCGGCCTCGGAGGTGATCCACATGCTGGTGCCGTCGGCCGCCGCCGACCGGCCGTCCAGCGTCGCGGCGAACTTCCAGATGACGTACGGCCAGCCCCGGCGCATCGAGGTCAGCCAGGCGACGTTGCCGGCCTCCGCCTCGTACGCGCGTACCCCCGTGTCCACCTGGATCCCGGCGGCGCGCAGCGTGGCGGCGCCCCCGGTGGCGAGCGGATTGGGGTCGGGCACGGCGATGACGACCCGGGCGACGCCGGCGCGCACCAGCGCGGTGCTGCAGGGGCCGGTGCGGCCGGTGTGGTCGCAGGGTTCAAGGGTGACCACGGCGGTGCCGCCGCGCGCCCGCTCCCCCGCCTGGGCGAGGGCGACGATCTCGGCGTGCGGCCCTCCGGCGTAGGCGTGGAACCCCTCGCCGACCACCTGCCCGTCGGCGTCGAGCAGCACGCAGCCGACCACCGGGTTGGGGCTGGTCGTGCCGAGACCGCGCGCGGCGAGTTCCACCGCGCGACGCATCGCCTCGTCGACGGAGACGCCGGCCATGCCCTGCCCTCTCACTCGCCGGTCGACGCGCGGGCGGTCACGGGAGGCAACGGCATGGGGCCGCGAGCGTGCGGCGGCGGAGGTCCGGGTACGGCGGAGCCGCCCCGGGGGGCGCGCACGGCACGCTGAGGTCAGCGGCCGGGCAGGGCCCGTCCGTCCCGCGCGCTGTCTCCCATCCGGACTGTCTGGGGGCGGGGTCTGCCCGCTCCCAACCGTCGGCCCCGGATTCTCACCAGGTCCACCGGGCGGCACGAGGCCGACCGGGTCGCGGGCTTACCACGGTCACACCGTGGATCACCGCCGGTTCGGAATTACACCGAGTCCCGCCAGCGCGTGGTGGGTACACGGGAAGTGTTACACGCCGGACGGGGGGTCGCGCCACCCGGGCGTGGTAGTTCACAGCAACAGCGCACGAATCAGGTAACCCCGCGCCGCCGGTCCACCGCCACGTACGAGCCGGGCTGGCTCTTGGCCACCGTCTTCATCTCGGAGGCGACCGCGATCGCCTCCAACGGGTCGGTGAACCGCTTGCCGGAGTCGGAGAGGGAGACGCCGATCGAGAGGGTGACCAGGGCGGCGCGCCGGATGTTGCCCCGGCGGTCCTTCAGCTCCACGTAGCCGCGCGCGGCGTCGACCGGGTCGTAGAGCGAGTCGGCGGCCTTCTCGAAGTCGGCGGAGACCCGGGAGGTGAGCGGCCGGACCTGCTCCGGGGCGCAGACGATGACGAAGTCGTCCCCGCCGACGTGGCCCAGGAAGGCCGGCGGCAGCCCCACCGAGACCACCGCCCGGTGCAGGCTGCGGGCCAGGGCGGAGATGAAGTCGTCGCCGCGGACGAAGCCGTACCGGTCGTTGACGCTCTTGAACCGGTCGATGTCGATGTAGCCGACGGCGTAGTCGACCCCGCTGCGGACGCGGTCGGAGATCTCCCGGCGGATCCGGCTGTTGCCGGGCAGCCCGGTCAGCGGCGAGACCTCGCGGAACTCCTTGTTGCGGCGCAGCGTGGAGCTGACCCGGGCGACCAGCTCGGCGGTGTCGAAGGGCTTGACGAGGTAGTCGTCGGCGCCGGCGCTGAGCCCGTGCACCTTGTCCACCGTCATGCCCTTGGCGGTCAGCATGATCACCGGCAGGGCCGAGGTCATCGGGTCGGCGCGCAGCCGCCGGGTCAGCTCCAGCCCGTCGATCCGCGGCATCATCAGGTCGACCACGGCCAGGTCGGGGCGCTGGCGCTCGATGACCTCGAGCGCCTCCTGCCCGTCGCTGGCGTGGATCACCTCGAAGCCGTGCAGCCGGAGGTTGAACTCGACGAAGCGCGCGATGTCCTCGTCGTCGTCGACGACGAGGATGACGTCCTGGTGCTCGCCGCCCGGTTCCACGTCAGGCCCCGGGGGCGGCGCGCTCCGCGAGTGCCCGCAGCTTCCGCACGGCCTCGGCGGGGTCGTCGGCGCCGTAGACGGCGGTGCCGGCGACGAACGCGTCGGCCCCCGCCTCGGACGCCTGGGCGATGGTGTCGGCGGCGATGCCCCCGTCGACCTCGATGCGCAGTTCGAGGTGCCCGGCGTCGACGTGCCGGCGGGCCGTCCGCACCTTGTCGAGCAGCTGCGGGATGAACCGCTGCCCGCCGAAGCCGGCCTTGATGGTCATGATCAGCAGCGTGTCGAAGCTCGGCAGCAGCTCGAGGTACGGCTCGATCGGGGTGTCCCGGTCGATCGCCAGCCCGGCCTTGGCCCCCGCGGAGCGCAGGTCCTTGGCCAGGGCCACCGGGTCGTCGCACGCCTCGGCGTGGAAGGTGACGTTGTACGCCCCGGCGTCGGCGTAACCGGGCGCCCACCGGCGCGGGTCCTCGATCATCAGGTGCACGTCGAAGGGCAGCTCGGTGGCGGCCCGCAGGCTCTGCACCACGGGCAGCCCGATGGTCAGGTTGGGCACGAAGTGGTTGTCCATGACATCCACGTGCAGCCAGTCCGCGGCGTTCTCGACGGCGCGGACCTCCTCGGCGAGGCGGGCGAAATCGGCGGCGAGGATGCTGGGCGCGACGATCGGCGGCGGTACGGTCACCGGGCCAGTGTACGAACGTCGCCGATTGCCGCCCGCAGCGCGCCACCCACCGGGACACCCGGTGACCCGGCGGTGACCAGTGGTGCAGAATTGGTCCTCCCGGCGCGGCGGAACCGGACGAAGGGCCGTCCGTGAATGGCCGGACGGCGGCGACGCGGCGAGACTCCATCAGGGACGGTGACGTCAGCCGCACGCCCCGCGAGCTGAGCGCGGGTGCCGTATGCTGCCGCACCGTGGCGTTGTCCGGCCCGCCCCTGCGCCGGCGGGACCGCCGCGCTGGCCGCCGCCGGGTGCGGCCCACGAACGGCGGGAGGTCGGGATGCGACGGTGGTGGACGGCGGCCACGGTGGGCGCGGTGGCGGCCCTGGCGCTCGCCGGTTGCGGCGCCCCGGCCGGCACCGACCGTGACCTGACCGACGACTGGCCGGCGCCCGCCGCGCCGCAGGCGTTCGTCCCCGCCGCCGGGGTGTGCCACGCCGGTGTGCAGGACGTCGGCTATCTCACCGCCTACCACCCCCTCGACTGCGCCCTGTCGCACCGCACCGAGACGGTGCACGTCGGCACGCTGACCGGGGCGGCGGCCGACCGCGCGACGCCCCCGCCGGCCGGCTCGGCCGGCATGCGCGTCGCCCGCGCCGAGTGCGACACGAAGGTCGGCGAGGTGGTCGGCGGCGACTGGCGTTCCGGTCGGCTCGGGCTGAGCGTCGTGCTGCCGTCGCCGCAGGCGTGGGGCGGCGGCGCCCGCTGGTTCCGCTGCGACCTGAGCGAGCAGACCAGCCTCGACGAGGCCAGCCCGAAGGCCCGGACGGGCAGCCTGAAGGGCGCGCTGACCGGCGCCGCCCCGCTCGCCCACCGCTGCTTCAACCCGAAGGTGCGGGCCGACGACGTGCGGGAGATGGTGCCGGTGCCCTGCACCAGCAGGCACCGCGCCGAGTTCGTCGGCGTCTGGCAGGCCCCCGACACCACCTACGACGCCTTCAGGCGGGACAACCTGAAGGTGCACCGGGCGTGCCGGACGCTGATCGCGAAGTACGCCAGGGTGCCGGACAACGGCGACCTGCAGTACCGGGCCGGCTCGATCTACTACCACCCCTTCGAGCGGGAGTGGCGCAACGGCAACCGGGGCGTGCAGTGCTTCCTGTGGGTCAGCGACCGCAACCTCACCAGGTCGATGAAGGGCGCCGGCACGAAGGGCCTGCCGGTCACCTGAGCGGGGCGGCCACCCCGGACGGCCGCCCCGACCCCTGGCGGCCTAGCTGGCCTGGAGCGTCACGTCGTCGACGACGAAGCTGGTCTGCAACGAGGAGTCCTCCGTGCCGGTGAACTTCAGCGTCACCGTCTGCCCCGCGTACCCGGCCACGTTGAACGACCGCTGCACGTAACCCGCCGCCGCGTTCAGGTTCGAGTACGTCGCCAGCGTCGCGGTCCCCACCTGCACCACCAACCGGTCGTACGCCGTGCTCGACGACGTCTCCGCCGTGTCGACGTGCAGCCAGAACGACAGCGTGTAGCTGGCACAGCCCGCCGGGATCGTCACCGACTGCGACAGCGTGTCCGTGCGCGTCGCGCCGTACCCCAGCAGCCACGCCTTGTACGAACCCGAGCGCGCCGGCTGGCCGGCGTCGTTGGTGATCACGCCCGACGACGCCGTCCACGGCGACGTCCCGCTCTCGAACCCGCCGTTGCCGACCACCTGCCCACCGGCACAACCGCCGCCCCCACCGACGGTCAGCGTGTAGCTGGCGGAGCGCGAGACGCCGCCCGAGCCCGCGCCGGTGACCGTGACGGTGTATGTGCCCGCCGGGGCCGAGGCCGACGCGCTGAGCGTCATGGTGGCGGAGCCGCCGGAGGTGACCGACGACGGGCTGAACGACACGGTGACGCCCGCCGGGGCGCCGGTCGCCGAGAGGCCGACCGTCTGGGCGGTGCCGGCGGTGGTGGCCGTGGAGACCGTCGCCGTGGTCGACGCGCCGCGCTGCACCGAACCAGACGTCGGGGCCACCGCGAGGGAGAAGTCGTTGGTCGCCGTGCCCACGGCGAGCTGCCAGATGGCGTACGCGACCCCGTCGGCGCTGCGGTTGAGCACCGTGGCGCTGACGTTCGAGGTGGTGTCGCAGGACCGGTGGTAGCACGGGTCGTACGCCGAGCCGGACGTGCCGCCCCACTTGGCGGCCTGCGCCGAGGTCTTCCGGGCGCTGGCGCCCGAGGCGTACCCGGAGGTCTGGATGCCGGCCTGCTGGAACGAGTAGTCGTCGGAGCGTCCCTGGCCCTCGAGGTTCTCCTCGGGCTGGATGTTCAGCGAGTCCCAGTACGCCTTCAGCGGCGCGGCGGTGGTGGAGGTGATCCGGTTGATGAAGTAGCCGCCGTTGGTGGAGCCCACCATGTCGAAGTTGTAGTAGCCCTTGATGTAGCCCCGCTGGGTGGCGCTGAGGGAACGGACGTAGAAGTCCGAGCCGTTGAGGCCCTGCTCCTCGTCGGTCCACCAGGCGAACCGGACCCGCTTGGTCATCGTCGGGTTCTGCTGGGCCAGCACCAGCGCGTTCTCCAGCAGCACTGACGAGCCGGAGGCGTTGTCGTTGATGCCCGGGCCGGCGGAGACGCCGTCGAGGTGCGCGCCGAACATGACGACCTGGTCGGCGGGGCCGCCCGGCCACTCGGCGATCAGGTTGTTCGACCGGTACGTGCAGTCGGTGCAGACCTGCTCGGTCACCGTGTACCCGACCGCCTGGAGCCTCGTCTTGACGTACGTGAGGGAGGCCGTGTAGCCGGCGCTGCCGGCGCGCCGGTTGCCGCCGTTCTGGGTGGCGATGGTCTGGAACTGCGTGAGGTGGCCCTGGACGTTGGCCACGGCGACGTCCGGCGCGGCCAGGGACTGCGCGGCGGGCGCGAGCGCTCCGGCGGCCGGCGCCGGGGCCGCCGACGCGGGCGCGACGGTCAGCGTCGCCGCGCCGCCGGTGAGGACGGCGAGCGCGAGACCAGCGGTCAGGATTCTTCGTTTCATGGACGCTCCTCGATAGGTGACGACATGATGCCACCTCGGAGCGGGTTGTGGGGACAGCGAAAAGACGCGCGCCCGGGCCGGCCCCGGCGCGTCGTGCGCCGGTGCGGACCCGGGCGTCGCCGGGCCGGACCCCCGATCGGGGCCGGCCGGTGCGTCCCGTGCCCCGCCTAGGTGCGGCGGAGCATCGCGAGGAACATCGCGTCGGTGCCGTGCCGGTGCGGCCAGAGCTGCACCGTCGGCCCGTCGCCGAGACCGGGCATGCCCGCCGGCAGCAGCGGCCGGGCGTCGACGAAGTCGACCGGCACCCCTGAGCGGCGGGCCGCCTCGGTGACCGTCACGTGCGTCTCCACGGTGTGCGGGGAGCACGTCACGTAGGCGACCAGCCCGCCCGGACGGGTCGCGCGCAGCGCCGCGGCGAGCAGCTCGCGCTGCAACCGGGTCAGCGGCGGCAGGTCCGAGGGCTGGCGCCGCCAGCGGGACTCCGGCCGGCGGCGCAGCGACCCCAGCCCCGTGCAGGGCGCGTCGACGAGCACCCGGTCGAAGTGCGCCTCCGGCAGCTTCGGGTCCGCGCCGACGGTCCGGCCGTCGATGTTCAGCACGGTCACCGGCAGGCCCCGGGTGGCCTGCTCGACCAGCCGGGCCCGGTGCTCGGAGACCTCGACCGCGGTCAGCCGCGCCTCCCGCTGGGCGGCGAGGGCACCGAGCAGGCCGGACTTGCCGCCCGGGCCGGCGCACAGGTCCAGCCAGCGCCCGTCCGGGCCGTCGAGCGGAGCCACCGCCAGGGCGTTGGCCACCAGCTGGGAGCCCTCGTCCTGCACATGGGCCCGCCCCTGGGCGAGCGCCGGCAGGTCGCCGGGCGCCCCGCCGGAGAGATAGACCGCGTACGGGGAGAAGGCCCCCGGCGCGCCGCCGACCTGGTCGGCCAGTTCCGCCGCGTCGGCCAGCCCCGGCCGGGCGCACAGGTGCACCGGCGGGCGCTCGTTGTCCTCGATGAGCAGCCGGGTGGTCTCGCCGAGGTCGCCGCCGAGCGCCTCGGCGAAGGCCCGCACGATCCACTGCGGATGGCTGTACGCCAGGGCGAGGTGCCCGATCGGGTCGCTCTCCGCCGACGGGGCCAGCTTGGCGACCCAGGCGTCGGCGTCCCGGCCGGCGACCTCGCGCAGCACCGCGTTGGCGAAGCCCGTCGCGCCGGGACCCACCGCCCGGACCAGGTCGACCGTCGAGGAGACCGCGGCGTGCGCCGGCACCCGCGTGTGCAGGAGTTGGTACGCCCCGAGCCGCAGCGCGTCGCGCACCGGCGGATCGATGCGCTGCACGTCCCGCCCGGCGGCGTCGCTGAGGATCGCGTCGAGGGTGCCGAGGTGGCGCAGCGTGCCGTAGGTCAGCTCGGTGGCGAAGGCGGCGTCCCGGCCGACCAGCCCCGCGTCGCGCAGGAGTGACGGGAGCACCAGGTTCGCGTACGCGTCGTCGCGGTGCACCGCCGCGACCGCCTCGTAGGCCGCCTGGCGGGGCAGGTCCACCGCCGGACGCGCCGGGCGCCGGCCGCCGTCGCGGCGGTCACCGCCGCCCCGCGCACCCCACTGGCCACCCCGCGCCGGCCGCTCGCCGCGCTGACCGCCCGAGGGACGCTCGCCGCGCCCGCCGAACCGCTCGCCGCCGGACCGTTCGCCGCCGGACCGCTCGCCGCCGAGCCGGTCACCGCCGGACCGGTCGCCGCGTTCGGCGGAGAAGCGGTCGCCCGAGGGTCGTTCCGAAGGGCCGGTCACGCGAGTTCCTCCCCTGCGGCGACCCGGACGCCCCGCGCCCAGTCGGTCGCGGGCATCGCCCGCTTGCCTGCCGCCCGGACCTCGCCGAGCCGCACCGGGGTGGTGGCCGTGCCGGCCAGCACCCGGGACTTCTCCACCAGCAGCTCGCCCGGCTTCAACTCCGGGCCATCGGGCACCGGGGTGACCGGGCCCAGCTTGACGCGCTCCCCCCGGAACGTCGTCCAGGGGCCGGGCGCCGGGGTGCAGGCCCGGATCCGCCGGTCCACGGCGAAGGCGGGATCGGACCAGCGCACCCGGGCGTCCTCCACGGTCAGCTTCGGCGCCAGCGACACCCCGTCGGCGGGCTGCTGCTCGGCGCGGGCGGTGCCGTCGTCGATCGCGTCGAGGACGGCCACCAGCAGGCCGGCGCCGGAGTGGGCCAGCCGCTCCAACAGGTCGCCGGACGTGTCGGCCGGCCGGATCTCGTCGGTCAGGGTGCCGTAGACCGGGCCGGTGTCCAGCCCCTCCTCAAGTTGGAACACGCTCGCTCCGGTCAGCTCGTCGCCGTGCAGCACGGCGTGCTGCACGGGCGCGGCGCCGCGCCAGGCGGGCAGCAGCGAGAAGTGCAGGTTGACCCACCCGTGGCGGGGGATCTCCAGGGCGGCCGGCGGCACCAGCGCGCCGTAGGCGACCACGGGGACGCAGTCGGGGGCCAGCTCGCGCAGCCGGTCCTGGAACTCCGGCTCACGCGGTCGGGCGGGGGTGAGCACCTCGATCCCGTGCTCGTCGGCCCACGCCCCCACCGGGGAACGGACCAGCCCGCGACCGCGCCCCGCGGGGGCGTCCGGCCGGGTGACCACGGCGACCAGCTCGTGGCGGGAGGCCGCCACGGCGGCCAGGGCGGGAACGGCGACGGCCGGCGTGCCGGCGAAGATCACGCGCACGGGCTCACCGACCCAGGCCGAAAGGGCTGCCGGCGACGTGCGGGTTGACCTTGACCGTCGGCGGGGCGGCCGGGTCGTACCACTCCGCCTGGCGGATCGCCTTCATCGCCTCCTTGCGCCCGGCCGGGTCCAGCCGGTCCAGGAAGAGCACCCCGTCGAGGTGGTCGGTCTCGTGCTGCACGCAGCGCGCCATCAGACCGGTGCCGACGATCTGCATCGGGTCGCCGTAGCCGTTGAAGCCCTTGGCGATCACGTTCTGCCGGCGCTTGGTGTCGAAGTAGAGGCCGGGGATCGACAGGCACCCCTCGGGGCCGTCCTGTTCCTCCTCGTCGGGAAACTCCAGCACCGGGTTGACCAGATGGCCGACCACGTCGTCGACGTCGAAGGTGAACACCCGCAGGCCCACACCGAGCTGCGGCGCGGCGAGGCCGGCGCCGTTCTGCTCACGCATCGTGTCGGTCAGGTCGGCGATGAGCTTGCGCAGCTCGACGTCGAAGTCGACCACCGGATCGGCCGGCGTGCGCAGCACCGGATCCCCGAACAGACGGATGGGCTGGACGGTCACTCGGCATGGCTCCTTCGGCGGGCGGACTGGTGCCGTACCAGTCTACGGAGTGCCGCCGGCCGCCCCGGCCGGCGTACCGCGACGCGGTGCCGGCGGTTCCGTGTCGATGGTCACGGAAGGGCTCTCGAAGCCGCGCAGGAGCGGCCGGGGCTCGGTGCCGCGGCGGAGCGGCCAGGGCCAGCCCGGGCGGCGGCGCCGCTGCCGTGCCCGGCGGTACGGAGCGGGCGGCTCAGACGCCGGTGCCCGGTTCCCCGGCCAGGACCGCGTCGCCGCCCAGCAGGGCGTGCTCGGGCAGCGGCAGCTCGATGGAGTGGGCGGCCTCCCAGTCGTGGATCAGGCCGGGCCGGGCCTGGGCGGCGAAGTAGTCCACCGCGCTCATCCCGCCGACCACCGGCTCGTCCACCTCGGCGACGAGCCGGGCCGGCACCAGGCGGAAGCCGTTCTGCAGGGCGGCGCTGAGGCGGCGGTGCCCGTCGACGACGAAGAAGTACTCGCCGGTGTAGCCGATCCGCAGGGGCTCCAGCGCCTCGTCGCCGGCCGCGGCCACCTCGCCGACGAACTCCGAGTCCCACAGGTCGCGCAGGTGGGCGATGTCCTCGGTCGGGTAGACCCGGGCCGGGTCGAGCAGCAGCAGCGGGGGCGCGTCGCGCAGCACGTCGGCGCAGAGCCGGCCCTCGTACGCGTCGATGATGTGCTCGATGACCTCGGCGGCCGGGGCGCGGGTGGTGTCGCAGATCAGGTCGTAGTTGCGCAGCCGGGCCTTGTCCACCCCGTACCGGACGATGAACCGGCCCCGCTCGCTCTCGCTTCGCTCGCGCAACTTGGCTTTGGCCTCCTCCATGGAGGCGTAGCTCTCGGCCGGGCCGGAGGGGCGGGCGAGCACCCGTCGGGCCGCCTCGCCCGGCTCGGTGATCATGTGCACCTTGAGCGCGTCCGTGAAGAAGTGCCAGGCCAGCCGGGAGTCCATGACCAGCCGCTCGCCCGAGGCCGCGATGTCCCGCTGGAGCTGGTCGACGTAGCCGTCGACGGCCTGGTCCAGCTCCGCGTGCAGGTTGAGCTGGAGCGCGGTCATCTGCCGCTCCTGCGCCATCTGGCGGTAGAGGTCACCGACGCTGACCCGGCGCAGGCCGAGCCGCTCGGCGATCTCCACGGAGACGGTGCTCTTGCCGCTGCCGAGGTCACCATTGAAGACGATCGACTGACGAACGGTCACGACTGGTCCACCCCTGATCACCGGCTGTTTGACATCATCGACATCGCGCCGAACCGACGCGCTCCCGCCATCGTCGCGCGATCCTGCGCCTCCAGCTCGGCGCGTCTGGCGCCGCGCTGTGACCTGGAGCCGTCGTACGCCCCGGCATGACGGGCGATGCTATCACCCGCCTGCCGACGCACCGCCGGACACGGCGTGCGACGACGGGCCAGGCCGGGCGGTGGGACCGGCCCCGGAGCACCCGGGCCGCCGGTCAGAAGAGAGCCAGCGGGTCGACCTGGAGTCGGACCGGGTCGGCGGCCTTGCGGGCGGTGCGCACCCCGGCCGCCGAGTGCAGCGCGCCGGCCAGCGCGGCGGCCCGGGCCCGGGGGACCCGGACCAGCATCCGCTCCCGCTCCCCGTCGGCCGGCACCGGCCCGAGCAGCTCGGCCTCCGCCGGCAGCCGGGCCTCGGCCAGCAGGTCGGCGACCGCGGCCGGCGCGCCGGTGACGCTGGCCATCCGCACCGCCGGCGGGAAGCCCAGCTCCCGCCGCTCGGCCAGCTCCCGGGCGGCGAACCAGCCGGCGTCCCAGCGCAGCAGCGCCTGCACGGGGGCGAGGGCCCCGTCGGCGACGACCACCACCCGACCGCCGGCGGAGGCGGGCCGGGCCAGCGCGGCGGCCGCCAGCCAGCGGCGCAGCGCCTCCTCCCCCGCCCGCAGGTCGGCCCGGGTGAGCAGGGCCCACGAGTCGAGCAGCAGCACGGCCCCGAAGCCGCCCTCGGCGACCGGCTCGGCGCCCGGGGTGGCGATGACCAGGCCGGCGCCGCCCGGGACCGCGGCCAGCACCTCCTCCCGCCCGGAGGTGCGCACCGGCACGCCGGGGAAGGCCCGGCCCAGCTCCTCGGCGGTGCGCCGGGCGCCGGTGACGGAGGCGCGCAGCCGCCGTCCGCCGCACTCCGGGCAGGCGTACGCGGCGGCGACCCGGCCGCACCAGCGGCAGGCGGGGGTGCCCTCGGCGGAGGGCAGCGCGAGCGGCCCGGCGCAGTGCGCGCACCGGGCCGGGGTGCGGCACTCGGCGCAGGCCACCGAGGGCAGGTAGCCGCGGCGGGGCACCTGGACCAGCACCGGCAGGTCGGCCCGGAGCGCCTCCCGGGCGGTGGTCCAGGCGAGGCTGGGCAGCCGGGCGGTGGCCGCCCCGGGGTCCCGGGCCAGCTGCGGGTCGTCGCCGGTGGGCGCGATCGCCGGCATCCGGGCCCGGACGGTGGCCCGGTCGGCCACCACCTCACGGGCCCACCCGGTCTCCACCAGCAGCTGTGCCTCGGCGGTGCGGGTGTACCCGCCCACCAGGGCTGCGGCGTCACCGAGCTGGGCGCGGGTGAGCAGCACCTCCCGGGCGTGCGGATAGGGGGCCCGGGGCTCGGCGTGCAGGTCGTCGCCGTCGTCCCAGATCGCCACCAGCCCGAGGCGGGCGACCGGGGCGAACATCGCGGCCCTGGTGCCGACCACCACCGCCGCGTCGCCGCGCCGGGCCGCGAGGAACGCCCGGTAGCGCCGGGCGGGGCCGAGCGCGGCGGAGAGGCAGACGTGCCGCCCCGGGCCCAGGGCGTCGTGCAGGGCCGCGTCGAGGCGGTCCAGGTCGCGGTTGTCGGCGACGACCACCACCGCGCCCCGGCCGCCGGCCACGGTGGCGGCGACGGCCTCGGCGTAGCGGGCGGGCCAGTCCTCCCCGGGCAGCGCGGACCAGACCGCCCGGGGGGACCGCCCGTCGGCGAGCGCCCGGAGCATGGCCGGCCCGGCCGGGTAGTCCCGCCACGCGTCGGGACCGGGGCCGGCCGGCGGGGCGGCCGGGGCCCGGTCGGACCGCTGTCCGCCCGGAACCCCCGCCGGTGCGGCGACGCCCACCCCGGCGGGGCCCGCGTCCGACAGGTCGGGGTCTCCGTGGACGGGCGGGTCTCCGGCCGGCCCGGCGGAGGCCGCGTCCGGCCCGGCGGAGGCCACGTCCGGTACGGCGGAGGCCACGTCCGGTACGGCGGAGGCCACGTCCGGCGCGGCCGGTTCTCCGTCCGGCGCGGCCGGTTCTCCGTCCGGCGCGGCGGGGGCTTCGTCGGGGGCGGCGGCGCGGGCGCGGACGTCCTTCTCGACCCGGGCGTGCCGGGGCGGGACCGCGAGGCGGAGCACGTCGGCGAGGCTGCCGGCGTAGCGGTCCGCGACCGCCCGGGCCAGCCGGGCGACCTCCGGCGCGAGCACCGGCTCGGGCGAGACGACCTTCTCCAGGTACGCCAGCCGGCCGGTGTGCCCCGAGTCGTCGGCCCGCTCCAGCAGCCAGCCGTCGACGAGCTGCCCCGCGAAGCGGACCTTCACGCGCACGCCGGGGACGGCGTCGGCGTCCAGCTCGGCCGGGACGAGGTAGTCGAACGGCCGGTCCAGGTGGGCCAGGGGGACGTCGACGCAGACGCGAGCGACCGGCGACCCGTCCGCGGGTCGCCGGTCGCTGCGCCTGGCGCCGGTCAGGCTCCCGCGGCCGACTTGAGGTCGGCGGCCCGGTCGGTGCTCTCCCAGGTCAGGTCCGGCAGCTCCCGGCCGAAGTGGCCGTAGGCGGCGGTCTGCTGGTAGATCGGGCGGAGCAGGTTGAGGTCCCGGATGATGGCGGCCGGGCGCAGGTCGAAGACCTCGGAGACGGCCTTCTCGATCGAGGCGACCGGCACGGTCTCGGTGCCGAACGTCTCGACGAAGAGGCTGACCGGGTGGGCCTTGCCGATCGCGTACGCGACCTGGACCTCGCACCGCTCGGCCAGGCCGGCGGCGACCACGTTCTTGGCCACCCAGCGCGTCGCGTACGCCGCCGAGCGGTCCACCTTCGACGGGTCCTTGCCGGAGAACGCGCCGCCGCCGTGACGGGCGTAGCCGCCGTACGTGTCGACGATGATCTTGCGTCCGGTCAGGCCGGCGTCGCCCATCGGCCCGCCGATCTCGAACCGGCCGGTCGGGTTGACCAGCAGCCGGTAGCCGTCGGTGTCCAGCCCGAGGCTCTCCAGCTCCGGGGCGATGACGTGCTCGCGCACGTCGGGGGCGAGCAGCGAGTCCAGCGAGATGTCCGCGGCGTGCTGGCTGGAGACGACCACCGTGTTGAGCCGGACGGGGCGCAGCCCCTCGTACTCGATGGTGACCTGGGTCTTGCCGTCGGGCCGCAGGTACGGGACCGTGCCGTCCTTGCGGACCTGGGAGAGCCGCCGGGCCAGCCGGTGCGCCAGTGCGATGGGCAGCGGCATCAGCTCCGGCGTCTCGGAGCAGGCGAAGCCGAACATCATGCCCTGGTCGCCGGCGCCCTGCGCGTCCAGCGCGCTCTCCGACGCCCCGGTACGCAGCTCGAAGGCGTTGTCGACGCCCTGCGCGATGTCCTCGGACTGGGCGCCGATGGAGACGCTGACGCCGCAGGACGCGCCGTCGAAGCCCTTCTTGGACGAGTCGTAGCCGATGTCGAGGATGGTCCGGCGGACGATGGTCGGGATGTCGGCGTACGCCTTGGTGGTCACCTCGCCCGCGATGTGCACCTGACCGGTGGTGATCAGGGTCTCCACGGCGACGCGGCTGCGTGGGTCCTCGGCGAGCAGGGCGTCGAGAATGCCATCGCTGATCTGGTCAGCGATCTTGTCCGGGTGGCCTTCCGTGACCGATTCGGAAGTGAAGAGGCGGCGTGTCACGGCACTCCTAAATTGTGGAAGTCGTTCCGCGGCAGTCTAGTCATCCGCGTCAGAGCCTGGCCCCTTCGGTCGTGCCCGGTTCCAGCCGTCAGGAACGGTTAAGCAACCGGGCCACCACGAGATCCCAGACGCCGTCGGCGAGGTCCTCCTTGGACCGTTCGGGCATCCGGCTGACCGAACCGTCCGCGCCGATGACCGTCGCCGCATTGGTCTCGGCGCCGAAGACCTTGTCGGGCCCGACCTCGTTGATCACGACGAGGTCCGCCCGCTTGCGGGCGAGCTTGGCCCGGCCGTTGGCCTCGGCGTCGCCCGTCTCCGCGGCGAACACCACCAGCACCTGCTCCGGGCGACGACGCCGGCCCAGCTCGGCCGCGATGTCCGGGTTGGTGACGAGCTCGATGGTGGGCGCGCTGCCGTCGTCCGACTTCTTGATTTTGCCAGGCGCGTAGGTCGCGGGACGGAAATCGGCCGGAGCCGCCGCCATCACCACCGCGTCGGCCTCGGCGGCCGCCGCCAGCGTGGCGGCGCGCAGCTCGCCCGTGGTGCCGACCCGGACCAGGTCGACGCCGGCGGGATCGGGCAGCGAGACGTTGGCCGAGATCAGGGTGACCCGGGCACCCCTGGCCACCGCGCAGCGGGCGAAGGCGTAGCCCTGCTTGCCCGAGGAGCGGTTGCCCAGGAAGCGGACCGGGTCGAGGGGCTCGCGGGTGCCGCCGGCGGTCACCACCACGTGCCGCCCGGCCAGGTCGGCGGGGGCCCCGACGCCCCGGGCCAGCGCCCGGCGGGCGACCGCGAAGATCTCCGCCGGGTCTGGCAGCCGGCCCTTGCCGGTGTCCGCCCCGGTGAGCCGGCCGACGGCGGGCTCGACGACGCGCACGCCCCGGGAGCGCAGCGTCGCGACGTTGGCGACGGTGGCCGGGTGCTCCCACATCTCGGTGTGCATGGCCGGGGCCAGCACCACCGGACAGCGGGCGGTCAGCAGCGTGTTGGTGAGCAGGTCGTCGGCGAGGCCGTGGGCGGCCTTGGCCAGCAGGTCGGCCGTGGCCGGCGCGACCACCACCAGGTCGGCCTGCTGGCCGAGCCGGACGTGCGGCACCTCGTGCACGTCCGACCAGACGTCGTCGGCGACGGGCTGGCCGGAGAGCGCGGCCCAGGTCGGGGCCCCGACGAAGCGCAACGCCGACGCGGTCGGCACGACCCGGACCTGGTGGCCCGACTCGGTGAAGAGTCGCAGCAGCTCGCACGCCTTGTAGGCGGCGATGCCACCGCCGACCCCGAGGACGATCCGGGGGGACATCGACGCGCGGCGGGTTACGGCTGGTCGGTCGGCTCGGCGGTGAGCAGGCCCGCGTTGATCTCGCGCATCGCGATGGAGAGCGGCTTCTCCTGGGGCGTGGTCTCGACCAGCGGGCCGACGTATTCCAGCAGACCCTCACCGAGCTGGCTGTAGTAGGCGTTGACCTGGCGTGCGCGCTTGGCGGCGAAGATCACCAGCGCGTACTTCGAGGTCGTCTTCTCGAGAAGCTCGTCGATCGGCGGGTTGGTGATGCCTTCGGGGTTTGCGATGGATCCCACGAATTAACCTCTGCGTCTATCGCACCGCGCGCGGCGGTGCTGGCGGTCAACCGCGCACGTGCGGTGGCGCCGGAGCCAGGAAAGAAGAACCGGACAAGCCTACCAGCTCGTCGACGACCCGCCCGGTGAGGTCGTGCGCGAGGGTGTGTTCGAAGGCGGCCGGCGTGACCTGCGGGGGGACGGTCCCCGGCGGGTGCAGCAGCACCAGCCGGGCGTCGGGCAGCACCGCCCGGACCAGCAGCGCGCCGGCGAGGTCGAGGCCGATCAGCACCGGCTGACCGGCGGCGAGCCGGGACCGCAGCGGTTCGAGGGGGGTACCGCGCCGGTGGGGCCCGGCGCGGCTCCACTCCAGCAGCTCCCCGGCGGCGACCATCCGGTCGAACTCGGCGGGGGTCAGGAAGAGCCGGTCGACGCCGTCCAGCTCGCGCTCCCGGCGCGGGCGCGTGGTGGCCGGCACCGGGACCCAGACGGACGGAGAACGCGCCCGGACGCGCTCGACGACACTCTCCGTGCCGGAGCCCGAAGGCCCCGTCAGGACAGTGAGCCGAGCCGCCGGGCGCGCCTCGTCATCCGTGCTCACTGCTTGTTTCTACACGCAGCCAGCCTCAGTTGGCGGCGAACTCTCCAAGCAGTGCCTTGCGCTGCTGCTCGCCGAGGCCACGCAGGCGACGGCTGTCGGCGATCTTGAGCTTCTCCATGATCTGGGTGGCCCGGATCTTGCCGATACCCGGCATCGCCTGCAGCACGGCGGAGACCTTGAGCTTGCCGACGACGTCGTCGGACTCGGCACGCTCGAGGACGGCTCCGAGGGTGGTCTTGCCCTGCTTGAGCTGCTCCTTCAGCTCAGCACGGGCCTTGCGGATCTCCGCGGCCTTCTCCAGCGCGGCAGCGCGCTGTTCGGGGGTCAGTGACGGGAGCGGCACCAGTTCTCCTCAGGTCCCTATCGCGACGGGCGGGACGCACCGCCGCATCTGTGAAACGTGGTGTCGCTGTGAACCAAGGGGTCCGTGGTTCCCAGCGCGGGGAAAACTAGCGGTAGACGGCGCATTCGGCAACGTGGGCGCGCGATGATCTTCGCAAAAGGTGACCGAGCCGTCAGTCAGGCTCCAGCGGCGAGGGCGGCCCGGCAGTCGGTCAGGGCCCGGTCGGCGGCGGCCCGCAGCGCGTCCGGATCAGGGCCCGCGCCCAGCACCTCGCGGGAGTACGAGGGCAGCACCGCGGGCAGGGCGGAGCCGAAGACGACGCGCAGATCCGCCGCGGTGGCACCCTGCGCCCCGAGGCCCGGGGCGAGCAGCGGACCGTTCACCGCGGACAGGTCGTGACCGGTGTCACCGATGGTCGCGCCGACCACCAGCCCGACGCTGCCGAGCGGCTGCGCACCCGCGTTGAGCTGGGAAATCTCGTCGATGACGGCCTGCGCGACGGTGCGTCCGTCGGCGGTGCGCGCGCGCTGCACGGCCGCGCCCTCGGGGTTGGACGTGAGCGCCAGCACGAAGACCCCGCCGCCGTGCTCGGCGGCCAGTTCGAACATCGGCGCGAGCGCGCCGACGCCGAGGTACGGGCTCGCCGTCACCGCGTCCACATGGACCGGGCTGGATGGGTCGAGGTACGCCGAGGCGTACGCGGCGACGGTCGAGCCGATGTCGCCACGCTTGACGTCCAACAGAACGAGCGAGCCGGCATCGCGCAACTGTCGGATAGTTGACTCTAGAATCGCCATACCTTTCGAGCCGAACCGCTCGAAAAAGGCCGACTGGGGCTTGACCACCGCGACCCGGTCACCGAGGGCTTCCGCGACCGTCCGGGCGAACCGGTCAAGCCCGCGGACGTCGTCGTCGAGCCCCCAGCGGGCCAGCAGCCCCGGGTGCGGGTCGATGCCGACGCAGAGCGGCCCCCGCTCGGTGACGGCCCGGTGCAGGCGGGCGCCGAAGCTCTCCATCCGGTTCTCTCCCTCTCCTCGGCGCCCCGGGGGCGTCCACCGCCGGGGCGCGCTCCTGTCGCGGGCGGCGCGCGCCGCCCGCGTACTCCCGCCGGACCGTGACCGGCGGCTCAGCCGGCCCGCACCGCGGCGGCGACCCCGGCGGCGATCCGGGCCAGGTCGGCGTCGTCGGTGACGTACGGCGGCATGGTGTAGACGAGGTCGCGGAACGGCCGCAGCCAGACCCCCTCGGCGACCGCGGCGGCGGTGGCGGCGGGCAGGTCCACCTCGTGGTCGAGCTGGACCACGCCGATCGCGCCGAGCACCCGCACGTCGGCCACCCCCGGCGCGCCGCGCAACGGCTCCAGGCCGGCCCGCAGGCCCGCCTGCACCCTCGCCACCTGCCCCGCCCAGTCCCCGGCCCGCAGCAGGCCGAGGGAGGCGTTGGCGACCGCGCAGGCCAGCGGGTTGCCCATGAACGTCGGCCCGTGCGCCAGCACCCCGCCAGCGGAGATGCCCCGGGCCACCTCCGCCGTGCAGAGCGTGGCGGCCAGGGTGAGGTACCCGCCGGTGAGCGCCTTGCCCACGCACATCACGTCGGGCGCCACCCCGGCGTGCTCGGCGGCGAACATGGCGCCCGTCCGGCCGAAGCCGGTGGCGATCTCGTCGAAGATCAGCAGCACCCCGTGCGCCCGGGTCACCTCGCGCAGCACCCGCAGGTAGTGCGGGTGGTGGAAGCGCATCCCGCCGGCGCCCTGGACCACCGGCTCCACGACGACCGCGGCCAGCTCGTGGGCGTGCCGCTCGACCGCCTCGACCAGCGCCGCCTCGTAGGCCGGATCGGGCGGGGTGTCGAAGCCGCCGGGCGGCACGGGGGCGAAGACCTGCCGGGGCAGCACGTCGCCCCAGAGGTGGTGCATGCCGCCCTCGGGGTCGCAGACGCTCATCGGGTGGAACGTGTCGCCGTGGTAGCCGCCCCGCCAGGTGCCCAGCCGGCGGCGCTCCGGCCGGCCGGCGGCCCGCTGGTACTGCAGGCACATCTTGACCGCGACCTCGACGCCGACCGAGCCGGAGTCGGCCAGGAAGACGTGCTCCAGCCCGTCCGGGGCCAGCTCGACCAGGGTGGCCGCCAGGCGGACCGCCGGGGCGTGGGTGAGCCCGCCGAACATCACGTGGCTCATCCGACCGAGCTGGTCGGTCACCGCCGCGTCGAGCACCGGGTGCCGGTAGCCGTGGATCGCCGCCCACCACGACGACATCCCGTCGACCAGCTCCCGGCCGTCGGCCAGCCGCAGCCGTACGCCCGCCGCGCTCTGCACCACGTAGGGCGCGCTGGCCGGCGGCAGGGCCGCGTACGGGTGCCAGACGTGCGCCCGGTCGGCGGCCAGGATCTCCTCGGGGGTCACCCGCCCGTCCTCGCGGCGCGGACGGCGGCGCGGACCAGGGCCGGCCCGCGGTAGATGAAGCCGGTGTAGAGCTGGACCAGGGCGGCGCCGGCGTCGAACATGCGGGCCGCGTCGTCCGGGTCCACGATGCCCCCGACGCCGATCACCGGCAGCCGGCCGCCGGCCTCCCGGTGCACGAAGGCGACCACCTCGCGGGCGCGGTCGGCGAGCGGTCGGCCCGAGAGGCCGCCGGTCTCCGCGCCGCGCGCCCGGTCGGCCGGGGCGATGCCGTCGCGGGCGAGCGTGGTGTTGGTGGCGATCACCCCGGCGGCGCCCCGGGCCAGGCAGACCTCCAGCAGCTCGGCGATCGCCGGCTCGGTGAGGTCCGGCGCGATCTTCACCAGCACCGGCTTCTCCCCCACCAGCGCCGCCAGGATGGCGTCCAGGTGCGCCCTGTCCTGCAGGGAGCGCAGACCCGGGGTGTTCGGCGAGGAGACGTTGACCGCGAAGTAGTCGCCGTGCCCGCGCAGCGCGCGGTACGAGGCGAGGTAGTCCGCCACCGCCTCGTCCAGCGGGGTCACCTTGGACTTGCCCAGCGAGATGCCCAGCGGCACCCCGAGCGGGCGGGGCAGCGCGGCGAGCCGGGCCGCGAGGGCCTCGGCGCCGGCGTTGTTGAAGCCCATCCGGTTCACCACGGCCTCGCTGTCGCGCAGCCGGAACAGCCGGGGCCGGGGGTTGCCCGGCTGCGGGTGGGCGGTGACCGTGCCGACCTCCACGAAGCCGAAGCCCAGCGCGGGCCAGGCGGGCAGCGCCGCGCCGTCCTTGTCCATCCCGGCGGCGAGCCCGACCGGGTTGGGGAACTCGACGCCGAAGACGGTGCGCGGCGCGCGGACGGCGTAGCGGGCCCGCAGCACGGCCAGGGCCGCCGGCCGGCGGGAGAGCCCCGCCAGCCGGCGCAGCGTCCACTCGTGCGCGGCCTCAGCGTCCCCGCCCCCGATCCGGAACAGCCCGGGCCGCACGACCCGTTCGAACATCACCGCGCGCTCGCCGGGGCGGTCACTCGGCGGCCCGCAGGGCGGCGTGCAGTTCCTGGAGCGGGCGGACCTGCATGTCGCCCCGGATCCGCGCCTCGATGCCCATCACCGCCGCCGCCGCGCCCGGCACCGTGGTGATGCACGGGATGTCCGCCGTGACGGCGGCGCTGCGGATCTCGTAGCCGTCGGAACGGGCGCTCGCGCCCGAGCCCTGCGGAGTGTTGATCACCAGCGCCACGGCGCCGCCGAGGATCAGCGACACCGCGTCCTCGCCCCCGCCGGACTCGTAGTGCTTGCGGATCTGCTCGCAGGCGATGCCGTGCCGGCGCAGCACCTCCGCCGTGCCGGTGGTGGCGACGATCTCGAAACCCAGGTCGGCCAGGCGCTTGATCGGGAAGATCATGCCGCGCTTGTCCCGGTTGGCGACCGAGACGAAGATCTTCCCGGCGGTCGGCAGCGAGCCGTACGCGGCCGACTGCGACTTGGCGAAGGCGTGCCCGAAGGCGACGTCGATGCCCATCACCTCGCCCGTGGACTTCATCTCCGGGCCGAGCAGCGAGTCCACGCCCTTGCCGGTGGGGGTGCGGAACCGCTTGAACGGCAGCACCGCCTCCTTGACCGCGATCGGGGCGCCGGCCGGCAGCGAGCCGCCGTCCCCGGTGGCCGGGAGCAGCCCCTCGGCGCGCAACTCGGCGATGGTGGCGCCCAGCGCGATGCGGGCCGCCGCCTTCGCCAGCGGCACCGCCGTCGCCTTGGAGACGAAGGGCACCGTCCGGGACGCGCGCGGGTTCGCCTCCAGCACGTAGAGCATGTCGTCCTTCAGCGCGTACTGCACGTTGAGCAGGCCGCGCACGCCGACGCCCCGGGCGATCGCCTCGGTGTAACGGCGCACCTGGGCCACGTGCGAGCCCGCCAGGGTGATCGGCGGCAGCGCGCAGGACGAGTCGCCGGAGTGGATGCCGGCCTCCTCGATGTGCTCCATCACCCCGCCGAGGTAGACCTCGCCGTCGGCGTCGCAGAGCGCGTCCACGTCGATCTCGATGGCGTCGTCGAGGAAGCGGTCGACCAGCACCGGGTGGTCCGGCGAGATCTCGGTGGCCCGCCCGATGTAGTCACGCAGCGTGGCGTCGTCGTAGACGATCTCCATGCCCCGCCCGCCCAGCACGTACGACGGCCGGACCAGCACCGGGTAGCCGATCTCGTCGGCGATCGCCTTCGCCTCGTCGTACGAGGTCGCCATGCCGTGCGCCGGGGCGCGCAGCCCGGCCCGGGCCAGCACCGCCCCGAACGCGCCCCGCTCCTCGGCCAGGTGGATCGACTCCGGGGAGGTGCCGACGACCGGCACGCCCGCGTCCTTCAGCCGCTGCGCCAGGCCCAGCGGCGTCTGCCCGCCGAGCTGCACGATCACCCCGACCACGCCCGGCCCGCCGGCCGCCCTGCCGGAGGAGTCCTCGGCGTGCCAGACCTCCAGCACGTCCTCGAAGGTGAGGGGCTCGAAGTAGAGCCGGTCGGCGGTGTCGTAGTCGGTGGAGACGGTCTCCGGGTTGCAGTTGACCATCACGGTCTCGTAGCCGGAGCCCGCCGCCCCGCCGAGGGGCGCGCTGCGCAACGCCTGTACCGCGTGCACGCAGGAGTAGTCGAACTCGATGCCCTGGCCGATCCGGTTCGGCCCGGAGCCCAGGATCATCACCTTCGGCCGGGCCGACGGCACGACCTCCGTCTCCTGGTCGTACGTCGAGTAGTGGTAGGGCGTGGTCGCCTCGAACTCGGCGGCGCAGGTGTCCACCGTCTTGTAGACCGGGCGGACGTCGAGGCGGTGCCGCAGCGTCCGTACGCCGTCCTCGGCGGCCAGCTCCGGGCGCAGCGCGGCCAGCTGCCGGTCCGACAGGCCGGCCCGCTTGGCCCGGCGCAGCAGCTCGGCGTCGAGCACCGGGGCGTCCACGATCTCCGCGCGCAGCTCGACGAGGGCGGCGATCTGGTCCAGGAACCAGGGGTCGATCCCGCCGGACGCGGCGGTGACCTCGGCGATCGACGCGCCGAGGCGCAGCGCCCGCTCGACGGTGTAGAGCCGGCCGTCGTGCGGCATCCGCAGCGCGGCGAGGGTGTTCTCCTTCGTCGCGCCGGCCGGGTCCGGCTGGGTCCAGAAGCCGGTCGCCTTCGTCTCCAGCGAGCGCATCGCCTTGTTCAGCGCCTCGCTGAAGTTGCGGCCGAGGCTCATCGCCTCGCCGACGGACTTCATCGTGGTGGTCAGCTCCGGGTCCGCGCCCGGGAACTTCTCGAACGCGAACCGGGGGATCTTCACCACCACGTAGTCCAGGGTCGGCTCGAACGCCGCCGGGGTCTTCAGGGTGATGTCGTTGGGGATCTCGTCGAGGGTGTAGCCGATGGCCAGCTTCGCGGCGATCTTCGCGATCGGGAAGCCGGTGGCCTTGGAGGCCAGCGCCGACGACCGGGACACGCGGGGGTTCATCTCGATCACCACGATCCGGCCGTCGGCCGGGTTGACGGCGAACTGGATGTTGCAGCCGCCGGTGTCCACCCCGACCTCGCGCAGCACCGCGATGCCCAGGTCGCGCAGCTGCTGGTACTCGCGGTCGGTGAGCGTCATGGCCGGGGCGACGGTGACGCTGTCGCCGGTGTGCACGCCCATCGGGTCGACGTTCTCGATCGAGCAGACCACCACGACGTTGTCGTGCCGGTCGCGCATCAGTTCGAGCTCGTACTCCTTCCAGCCGAGCACGCTCTCCTCGATGAGCACCTCGTGCACGGGGCTGGCGGCCAGCCCGTCCCCGGCGATACGGGCCAGGTCCTCCGGGGTGTGCGCCATGCCGGAGCCGAGGCCGCCCATGGTGAACGACGGCCGGATCACCACCGGCAGGCCCAGCTCGTCGACCGTGGCCTCGACCTCCGCCATCGAGTGGCAGACCCGGGAGCGGGGCACCAGGCCCGCCGGGTCGTCGAGACCCAGGCGTACGCCGGCCTTGGCGACGATGTCCTTGAACAGTTGCCGGTCCTCGCCGCGGTTGATCGCCTCGATGTTGGCGCCGATCAGCTCCACGCCGTACTTCTCCAGCACGCCGGCCTCGTGCAGGGCGACGGCCGTGTTCAGCGCGGTCTGCCCACCGAGGGTGGGCAGGATCGCGTCGGGGCGCTCCTTGGCGATCACCAGCTCGACGAACTCCGGGGTGATCGGCTCGACGTACGTGGCGTCGGCGAACTCGGGGTCCGTCATGATCGTCGCCGGGTTCGAGTTGACCAGGCTGACCCGGATCCCCTCGCTGCGCAGCACCCGGCAGGCCTGGGTGCCGGAGTAGTCGAACTCGCAGGCCTGCCCGATCACGATCGGCCCGGAGCCGATCACCAGGATGTGCTTCAGATCGGTCCGCTTAGGCATGTGTGCGCCCCTCGCTCTGGGTCCGGCCCTCGATCAGCTCGGCGAAGCGGTCGAAGAGGTAGTCCGCGTCGTGCGGACCGGCCGCCGCCTCCGGGTGGTACTGGACGGTGAAGGCGGGCACGTCCTTGGCCCGCAGCCCCTCGACCACGTTGTCATTGAGGCAGACGTGACTGACCTGGACGCCACCGAACTCGGTCTCGATCACCGCATCGGGTACGACCGCGCCGTGGCCCGCGCCGGGGACCTCGACCGCGAAGCCGTGGTTGTGGCTGGTCACCTCGACCTTGCCGGTGACCCGGTCGAGCACCGGCTGGTTGATCCCCCGGTGGCCGTAGCCGAGCTTGTACGTGCCGAAGCCCAGCGCCCGGCCGAGGATCTGGCTGCCGAAGCAGATGCCGAACAGCGGCACCCGCCGGCGCAGCACCTCCCGCGCCAGGGCCACCGGCCCGTCGGCAGTGGCCGGGTCGCCCGGGCCGGGCGAGAGGAAGACCGCGTCCGCGCCGGTGGCGAGCAGGTCGTCGATGGTGGAGCCGGCCGGCAGCACGTGGGTGGTGACCCCGCGGGCGGCGAGCCGGCGCGGGACGTTGCGCTTGATGCCCAGGTCCAACGCGGCGACCGTGAAGCGGTGCTCGCCCTCGGCCGCCACCACGTACGGCTTCGCCGTGGTGACCTCGGCGGACAGGTCTGCGCCGGCCATCTCCGGGGCCTGCCGCACCCGGGCCAGCAGCGCCCGGGGATCGGTCTCGACGCTGGAGATGCCGACCCGCATCGCGCCGCGCTCGCGCAGGTGCCGGGTCAGCGCCCGGGTGTCCACGCCGCTGACGCCGACCACGCCCTCGGCGGCCAGCCGCTCCTCCAGCCCGCCGGTGGCCCGCCAGTTCGAGCCGATCCGGGCCGGGTCGCGGACCACGTAGCCGGCGACCCAGATCCGGCCGGACTCGTCGTCCTCGCCGTTGACGCCGGTGTTGCCGATGTGCGGGGCGGTCTGCACCACCACCTGACGGTGGTAGGACGGGTCGGTCAGCGTCTCCTGGTAGCCGGTCATGCCGGTGTTGAAGACCGCCTCGCCGAAGGTCTCCCCGACGCTGCCGTAGGCCTCGCCGTGGAACGTCCGCCCGTCCTCCAGGACGAGGATCGCCGATTGTCTGCGGGTCACTTGAGGGCCTTTCCGTCCAGAACCGTCGGCTCGCCGCGCAGGAAGGTCGCCACGATGCGACCCGGCAGCGTCATGCGGGCGTACGGGGTGTTGCGGCTACGGCTGGCCAGCTCCGCCGGCTCGATGGTGCGGCGGGCGGCCGGGTCGACCAGGGTCAGGTTCGCCGGCACGTTGGGCGCCGGGTCGAGGCCGTGCCCCTCCAGCCCGGCGATCCGGGCCGGGGTGCGCGACATCCGCTCGGCGATCAGGTCCCACTGCGGGCCGAGCACGTCGAGGGCGATCGACAGCGCCGTCTCCAGGCCGAGCATGCCCGGCCGGGCGTACGCCCACTCGCACTCCTTGTCCTCCACCGCGTGCGGGGCGTGGTCGGTGGCGACGATGTCGATCACGCCCTCGACCAGGGCCGCCCGCAGCGCGGCGACATCGGTCGCGGTACGCAGCGGCGGGTTGACCTTGTAGACCGGGTCGTAGGTCTCGGCCCGGGAGTCGGTGAGCAGCAGGTGGTGCGGGGTGACCTCGGCGGTGACCCGGACGCCCCGGGCCTTGGCCTGGCGCAGCACCTCGACGCTGCCGGCGGTGGAGACGTGGCACACGTGCAGGCGGCTGCCGACGTGCTCGGCGAGCAGCACGTCCCGGGCGATGATCGCCTCCTCGGCGACCGCCGGCCAACCGGTCAGGCCGAGCCGGGTCGAGACCTCGCCCTCGTGCATCTGCGCGCCCTCGGTGAGCCGGGGCTCCTCGGCGTGCTGGGCGATGATCCCGTCGAACGCCTTCACGTACTCCAGCGCCCGGCGCATGAGCCTCGGGTCGGCGACGCAGTGCCCGTCGTCGGAGAAGATCCGCACCCGGGCCGCAGAGTCGGCCATCGCGCCCAGCTCGGCGAGGTGCTCGCCGGCCAGGCCGACGGTGACCGCCCCGATCGGCTGCACGTCCACCAGCCCGGCCTCGCGGCCCAGCCGCCAGACCTGCTCGACCACGCCGGCGGTGTCGGCCACCGGCGAGGTGTTGGCCATCGCGCAGACCGCCGTGTAGCCGCCGAGCGCCGCCGCCCGGGACCCCGACTCGACGGTCTCGGCGTCCTCCCGGCCCGGCTCGCGCAGGTGGGTGTGCAGGTCGACGAGGCCGGGCAGGGCGACCAGCCCGGTGCCGTCGACGACGGTCGCCTCCGGCGCGGTCAGCCCGGCGCCGACGGCCGCGACGACGCCGTCGCGGATCAGCACGTCGGTCGGCGCGGCGCCGACGACGCTCACGTTCAAGATCAGGTACGAGCTCACCGGTTGTTCCCCCCGAGCAGCAGGTAGAGGACGGCCATCCGCACGGAGACCCCGTTGGCGACCTGTTCGACGATGGTGGAGCGGGGCGAGTCGGCGACCTCGGGCGTGATCTCCATCCCCCGGTTCATCGGGCCGGGGTGCATGACGATCGTGTGCTCGGGCAGCCGGCGCATCCGCGGGCCGTCCAGGCCGTAGCGGCGGGCGTACTCGCGGGCGGACGGGAAGTAGGAGGCGTTCATCCGCTCCCGCTGCACCCGCAGCATCATCACCACGTCCGACTGCGGCAGCACCGCGTCGAGGTCGTAGGAGACGTCGGTGCCGGGCGCGAGCGCCTGCGCGATGTGGACGGGGATCAGCGTCGGCGGCCCGACCAGGGTCACCTTGGCGCCGAGCGTGGACAGCAGCAGGACGTTGGAGCGGGCCACCCGGCTGTGCAGGACGTCCCCGACCACCGCGACCGACAGGCCGGCCAGCCGCCCCAGCCGGGAGCGCATCGTGTACGCGTCGAGCAGCGCCTGGGTGGGGTGCTCGTGGGTGCCGTCACCGGCGTTGACCACCGAGCCGTCGACCCAGTCGGCGAGCCGGTGCGGGGCGCCGGAGGCGGGGTGCCGGACGACCACCGCGTCGGCCCCCATCGCCTGGAGGGTCAGCGCGGTGTCCTTCAGACTCTCGCCCTTGGTCACGCTGGAGCCCTTGGCCGAAAAGTTGATCACATCGGCGCTGAGCCGCTTCGCCGCCGCCTCGAAGGAGATCCGGGTCCGCGTGGAGTCCTCGTAGAAGAGGTTGACCACGGTGCGTCCGCGCAGCGCGGGCAGCTTCTTGACCTCCCGGCCGGCGACGGTGGCCATCTCGGCGGCCGTGTCCAGGATCTCGGTGGCGGTGGCGGCGTCCAGGTCGGCGCCGGAGAGCAGGTGGCGGATCACTGGCTGGTCTCCCCGTACAACTTGACCTCGTCGACGCCGTCGGTCTCCGCCAGGGTGACCTTCACGCTCTCCGCCAGCGAGGTCGGGATGTTCTTGCCGACGTAGTCGGCGCGGATCGGCAGCTCGCGGTGGCCGCGGTCGACCAGGACGGCGAGCTGGACGGACGCCGGCCGCCCCACGTCGTTGAGCGCGTCGAGCGCGGCCCGCACGGTGCGGCCGGAGAAGAGCACGTCGTCGACGAGGACGACCCGCTTGCCGTCGATGCCGCCGGGCGGCACCTGGGTCGGCCCGACCGCGCGGGTGGCGTGCCGGCGCAGGTCGTCGCGGTAGAGGGTGATGTCGAGCACGCCGACCGGGACGGTCACGTCCTCGAAGGTGCTGATCCGGGCGGCGAGCCGCTTCGCGAGCGGGGCGCCCCGGGTGGGGATGCCGAGCAGCACCGTGTTCTCGGCGCCCTGGGTCTTCTCCAGGATCTGGTGGGCGATGCGGTCGACCACGCGCTGGACGTCGGCGCTGGCGAGGATCACCTTCACCGAGGGTTGTCGCGGCGGCGGCGACTGGGCAGCCGTTGGGTAGGCCACGGCGGACCTCCTTCCCCGCCTCACGGGACGGGTCGTTAAAGGACGTCGGATGCCGGCACCGGGACGCGAGCGGCCCGGACCGGGGCTTCCCGCCACGTTACCAGTGGTCACCGCGCTGACCGCCGCCGGCCGCTGACCCCCCGGTCAGCCCGGTGAAAAGCGGACAACTCCCCCGGTGATCCCAACGGTAAGGTCACGACCACTTGACCAGTTGTACCAATCCCCGTACCGTCACGCTCCGTAGCGACCCCTGGGAGAACCCCGAGCAGCACTGGGAGTGTTTAATGCCCTCTGAATACGCCAAGTCTCTGGGCGCCCGCCTGCGCTCCATCCGCCAGCAGCAGGGCCTCTCCCTGCAGGGCGTGGAGGAGAAGTCGAACGGGCGGTGGAAGGCGGTGGTGGTCGGCTCCTACGAGCGCGGCGACCGCGCCGTCACGGTGTCGCGCCTGGCGGAGCTGGCCGACTTCTACCGCGTACCCGTCTCCGAACTGCTGCCCGACGGCAGCGGGGTTCGCCACGAGCCGACCAGCAAGATCGTCCTGGACCTGGAGCGGCTGTACGACGAGGCCTCCGAGGACCTGGCCTACGTCGCCCGGTACGCGCGCGCCATCCAGCAGCAGCGCGGTGACTACAACGGCCGCGTGCTCTCCATCCGCGCCGACGACCTGCGCGCGCTCGCGATCGTCTACGACGCCTCGCCGTCCGGCCTGATCGAGCGGCTCACCGAGCACGGTGTGCTGGTCGCCGACCCGCGGGCGTTCTTCGCCAGCTGACCCCGACGACGAGGGCCCGTGCCGGACGGCACGGGCCCTCGTCGTCGTTCGGTCGTTCGGGTCGCGGTCCCCGCCCGCCGTCACCCGCCGGTGTGACGCACGTCGGGTGTGACGTGCGCCGCGTCAGCGGGTGGCGTACTCGGCGATGCGGCCGAGGATGCCGTTGAGGAAGCGCGGCGAGTCGTCGGTCGACATCTGCCGGGCCAGCTCGACGGCCTCGCTGATGGCCACCGCGTCGTCGATCTCGTCGACGTAGAGCAGCTCGTAGACCGCGATCCGGGCGAGGTTGCGGTCGACCGCCGGCATCCGGTCCAGCGTCCACCCCTCGGCGTAGCTGGCGATCACCTCGTCGATCCGGTCGAGGTGGGCGGCGACACCCTCGACCAGGCTCACCGCGTATCCCAGGTGCTCGGGTCGGGGCTTCTCGATCCGCTCGATGTAGCCGGCGAGCACCTCGACCGGCGGACGGTTCCGCAGGTCGGCCTCGAAGAGCACGTCCAGCGCCCGCTTGCGCGCCTTGCGGCGCGCCGGCATCTGCTGCTTGGGACCCTCGGCCATCAGGCGCGGCCGAGGTAACGGCCGTCGCGGGTGTCGACCTTGATCTTCTCGCCGGTGGTGATGAAGAGCGGCACCTGCACGGTCGCGCCGGTCTCGACGGTGGCCGGCTTGTTGCCGCCGGTCGACCGGTCGCCCTGCAGGCCCGGCTCGGTGTAGGTGACCTCCAGCACGACGCTGGTCGGCAGCTCGATGTAGAGCGGGACGCTCTCGTGGGTGGCCACGGTCGCCTCGGCCTCGGGCAGCAGGTAGTTCGCCGCCTCGCCGACGGTGGCCTCGGGCACGGTGATCTGGTCGAACGTCTCCAGATCCATGAAGACGTAGTCCTCGCCGTCGGCGTAGAGGTACTGCATGGTGCGCTTGTCCACGGTCGCGGTCTCGACCTTGGTGCCCGCGTTGAAGGTCTTGTCGACCACCTTGCCGGACAGCACGTTCTTCAGCGTGGTACGCACGAACGCACCACCCTTACCGGGCTTGACGTGCTGGAACTCCACGACGGCCCAGAGCTCTCCGTCGAGGTTGAGTACCAGGCCGTTCTTCAGGTCGTTGGTGGTGGCCATTTCCTGCCTTGATCATCAATTGGCGGACAGACCTGGCAAGTCTACTAGTTGCGCCGGACGCCGCTGCCCGCCGCTGTCCGCCACCCGCACGCGACGCTCCCCGCCGCCGCTCCCCGCCCCCACGCGGCGCTCCCCACCGCCGCTCCCTGCCGCTGGTCGCCGCCCGCGCGCCGCCGCTTCCCGCCGCTGCTCGCTGCCGCTGCTCGCCGCCCGCGACGCGGCGCTCCCCGTCGCCGCTCGCGACGGCCCATCCGGCCCGGCGAGGTCGCGAGGTTCCTGGCGACCGGACGCGCCGGACGTCACCCTCCGCACATCCCCACACGTCCCAGACGGGAACCCCCGCGCTCCCTTTGCTCTGCAGCCGCGGACGCACCACTCACCCACGGTGACATTCCCGCCCTGGCGACGCTTCGCCGCCCACGACAAAGCCGCAGGCCAGGCCGCTGGTGCGGATCCGGCTGCAGAGCAAAGCACCCGAAGGGCAGGGAGCGGGAGCCGCGAGGCCGGTGACCTACCGTGACGGAGATAAAGGTTACCCAGTGTGACGGCACCCGGTCGGCGGGCGGCGGGCGGCGGTCAGCGGCGGCGGGCGGCCAGATGGTGCAGGGCCAGGCGGTAGCCGTCGACGCCGAGGCCACAGATCACCCCGGTCGCCACCGCCGACACCACGGAGTGGTGCCGGAACTCCTCGCGAGCGTGGATGTTGGAGATGTGCACCTCGACGAGCGGCCCGCGCAGCATGGCGCAGGCGTCCCGGACCGCGTACGAGTAGTGCGACCAGGCGGCGGGGTTGAGCACCACGGCGGCGCCCTCGTCGGCGGCGGCGTGCAGCCAGCCCAGCAACTCGTGCTCGGCGTCGGTCTGCCGGACCATCACGTCCAGGCCGAGCTCCCGCCCGGTCGACTCGCAGAGCGTCACCAGGTCGGCGTAGCTCGTCGCCCCGTAGACGTCCGGCTGTCGGCTGCCGAGCCGGCCGAGGTTCGGCCCGTTGAGCACGTGGACCTTCACGCGGCCACCTCGCGGTAGGCCGCCTCCAGCAGCTCGTCGTCCGGGCCCTCCAGGATCGTCGGCCGGGCCAGCCCGTCCAGCACCACGAAACGCAGCTGGCTGCCCCGGGCCTTCTTGTCCACCCGCATCGTGGCGAGCAGTCCGGGCCAGGCCTCGGCCCGGTAGCTGGTGGGCAGGCCGAGCGCCGCCATGGCCGTCCGGTGCCGCTCCGCGGTCGGGGCGTCCAGCCGGCCGGCCAGCCGGGCCAGCTCGCCGGCGTAGACGACGCCGACCGACACCGCGTGACCGTGCCGCCAGCGGTAGCCCTCCGCCTTCTCGATCGCGTGGGCCAGGGTGTGGCCGTAGTTGAGCACCTCCCGCACACCCGACTCGCGCAGGTCGCCCGAGACCACATCGGACTTCACCCGGATCGCCCGCTCGATCAGCTCGCGGGTCACCGGGCCGGTCGGGTCGGTGGCCGCGGCCCGGTCCCCTTCCACCAGGTCGAGGATCACCGGGTCGGCGATGAAGCCGCACTTGACCACCTCGGCCAGGCCGGCGGCCAGGTCGGCCCGCGGGAGGCTGTCCAGCGTCGCCAGGTCGGCGAGGACGCCGACCGGCGGGTGGAACGCCCCGACCAGGTTCTTGCCGGCGGCGGTGTTGATCCCGGTCTTGCCACCCACCGCCGCGTCGACCATGCCCAGCAGCGAGGTCGCCACCGGCACCCAGCGCACCCCGCGCAGCCAGCAGGCCGCGACGAAGCCGGCCAGGTCGGTCACCGCGCCACCACCGACGCCCACCACCGCGTCGGTACGGGTGAAACCGGCCTCGCCCAGCCGGTCCCAGCAGGTCGCCGCCACGTCGATGCGCTTACCCGCCTCGGCGTCCGGCACCTCGATCAGCAGCGGCGCGACGCCAGCCGCGCGCAGCCGCCCGCCGATCGCGTCGGCCACTTCCTTGAGCGGGTGCGCGTGCAGCACCGCCACCCGCGTCGCGTCCGGCAGCAGCCCGGGCAGCGCGTCGAGCAGGTCGCGTCCCACCAGCACGTCGTACGGGCGCTCGCCGCCGACCGGGATCCGGGTCACCTCGTCCATCGCCGGCAGCCTAGTCCAGCCGCCCGGTGCCGGGCGGGAACTGTCCACTTCGTGGCCACCCCGCTCGCGCCGGGCCGACCCCGGGCGGCGCGGGCCGACCCCGGGCGCGGTCGGATCACCCGGGCGCCCGGGCGGCCCAGTCGGCCAGCCGGCGGGCGTGCTCGGCGACCTCGCCGCGCAGGGCGTCGGGACGCAGGACGGTGAACGGGCAGCCCAGCCCGGCGAGCAGCTGGGCCATCCCGCCCAGGTGCTCCGCGCGGGCGCGCAGCAGCACGCCGTCGGCGGTCGCGGTCAGCTCGGCCACGCTCGGCGGCAGGCGGCGTCGGGCGGCGGCCAGGTCGGTCTCCAGCAGCACCTCGACGTCGTGGGCGTACGGGACACGGGCCAGCGAACGGGTCACCTGGGCCACCGGGTCGAAGCCGTCGGGGACGGTGAAGTTCTCCTCCCCCGGCTCCACCTCGCCGATCCGGTCCAGCCGGAACGTGCGCACCTCCCCGCGCAGGTGGTCGTGGCCGGTGACGTACCACCGGCCGGCGTGGAAGACCAGCCCGTACGGGTCGAGCTCCCGGCGGGTCGCCGCGCCGGAGAAGGAGCGGTGGTCCAGCCGCACCCGGCGCCGCTGCCGCGCGGCGGCGCCGAGCGTGAGCAGCGTCCCGGTCGCCGGCCGGGCCTGCGACGCGGACCGGCGCAGGGTGAAGCCGAGGTGCTCCTGCACCGCGGCGAGGCGGTCACCCAGGGTGGGCGGCAGCACCCGGCGGATCTTGGCCAGCGCGGTCGCGGTCGCCGGCTCCTCGGTGCCCAGCCCGAGCCGCTCGGCGGCGACCAGACCGAGCAGCACGGCGACGGCCTCGTCGTCGGTGAGCATCAGCGGCGGCAGCTTGTAGCCGGGGCGCAGCCGGTAGCCGCCGTGGCGGCCCCGCTCGGCGGTCACCGGGATGCCCAGCTCGGCCAGGGTCGCGGCGTAGCGGCGCACCGTGCGCCCGTCCACCCCGAGCCGGCGGGCAAGTTCCGCCCCGGTGAGCCGGTGGTGGCTCTGGAGCAGTTCGAGCATGCCGAGCACCCGGGCGGCGGGATGTGACACGGACCACTCCTGTAAAGCGGGCGGAAAACGTCCGGATTCGATCGTACGGTATCCCCGGACGAGAGAGGGAGGTCGCAGATGGCGACGTTCGTGCTGGTGCCGGGCTTCTGGCTGGGCGGTTGGGCGTGGCGCGAGGTGACCGCGGCGCTGCGCGGGCAGGGCCACGAGGTCCATCCGGTGACGCTGACCGGGGTGGCCGAGCGCGCCCACCTCGCCGGCCCGGAGGTGGGACTGGAGACGCACACCACCGACATCGTCCGGTTGATCGAGGTGGAGGACCTGCACGACGTGGTGCTGGTGGGGCACTCGGGCGGCGGGCTGCCGGTGACCCAGGCGGCGGACCGCGTCCCGGACCGGATCGCCCGGGTGGTCTACGTGGAGAGCGGGCCGATGCCGGACGGCATGTCTCAGTTCGACAGCAACCCGCCCGAGGAGCAGGAGCGGCTGCGCGCCGAGATCGGCGACGGGCACCTGCTGCCGCCGCCCGCGTTCGACCCGGCGGAGGACCCGGAGAACCTGGCCGGGCTGGATCCCGCCGCGCTCGCGCTGCTGCGGCGGCGCGCCACGGCCCACCCGCTGCGCGCCGCCACCGACCCGGTGCGCCGCACCGGCGGGCGCGCGGTGCCGACGGCGCTGGTGGCCAGCACCTTCCCGCTCGGGGTGGTCGAGGACATGATCGCGCAGGGCCACCCGTTCTTCGCCGGGCTGGCCGGCGGCCAACTGCACGCGCTGCCCACCGGGCACTGGCCGATGCTCAGCGAGCCGAAGGGCCTGGCCGACGTGCTCGACCGCATCGCCAGCACCTGACGACCGGCGGGGCGCGGTGTGTCCGGACCGGACGCGCCGCGCCCCCGCTCCAGTGCTTCGGCGGCCGGCGGTGGCTCAGCGCTTCAGGAGCGCCGCGACCTCGGCGGCGATCTCCGCCGGGGATTTCCCGTCGGTGACGACCGTCGCGGTGGCCACCTCGGCGTAGAGCGGGCGGCGCTGGTCCAGCAGGTACTTCAGCGTCGCCCGGGGGTTGATCGCCAGCAGCGGACGGCCCGCGCCGAGCCCGACCCGCTTCACCGCGTCGGAGAGCTCGACGGAGAGGTACACCACGAAGTGCCCGACCAGGGCCGCGCGGTTCTCCTCGGCGAGGATCGCGCCGCCGCCGAGGGCAAGCACGCCTTCGCACGAGGCCAGCCCCGCGGCCACGGCCGCCCGTTCGAGGGTACGGAAGTGGTCCTCACCCTCGTCGATGAAGATCTCCGGGATCGGCTTGCCGGCCAGCCGCACGATATCCAGGTCGGTGTCGCGGAACTCCACGCCGAGCAGCTCCGCCAACGCAAGCCCCACCGTGGTCTTGCCGGAGCCGGGCGCCCCGACCAGCACGCAGACCGGCGCCATCAGCGGCACCGCCGGCCGGCCGCGCGCCCCGCCCGCCGGCCCGCGCTCACCGGATCACCAGCGCGTCGAGGTAGCCGGCCAGGTTGCGGCGGATCTCGGCGACCGAGTCGCCGCCGAACTTCTCGGTGGCGGCCTCGGCCAGCACCAGCGCCACCATCGCCTCGGCGACGACGGCCGCGGCGGGCACGGCGCAGACGTCCGAGCGCTGGTTGATCGCGGTGGCCGGCTCGCCGGTGGTGACGTCCACCGTCGCCAGGGCCCGGTTCAGCGACGAGATCGGCTTCATCGCGGCCTTCACCCGCAGCGGCTCGCCGGTGGTGATGCCGCCCTCCAGCCCGCCGGCGCGGTCGGTGACCCGACGCACGCCGGTGGCGCTGGGAATGATCTCGTCGTGCGCCTCGGAGCCGCGGGAGCGCGCCTGCTGCCAGCCGTCCCCGATCTCCACGCCCTTGATCGCCTGGATCGACATCAGGGCGGTCGCGAGCCGGGCGTCGAGCTTGCGGTCCCACTGCACGTGGCTGCCCAGGCCCGGCGGCACCCCGTACGCCAGCACCTCGACCACGCCGCCCAGGGTGTCGGCGGCCTTCTTCGCGGCGTCGACCTCGGCGACCATCCGGGCGCTGGCCTCGGGGTCGAGGCAGCGCAGCGGGTCGGCGTCGATGCGCGCGGCGTCGGCGGGCGCCGGGCGGAGCCCGGGCTTGGCGGCGACCGGGCCCAGCTCCACCACGTGCGAGACGATCTCGATGCCGAGGGCCTGCCGGAGCAGCGCCTTGGCGACCGTGCCGACGGCGACCCGGGCGGCGGTCTCCCGCGCGCTGGCCCGTTCCAGGATCGGCCGGGCGTCGGTGTGGCCGTACTTCTGCATGCCGGCCAGGTCGGCGTGCCCCGGACGGGGGCGGGTGAGCGGCGCGTTGCGGGCCTGGCTGGCCAGTTCCTCCGCGTCGACCGGGTCGGCGGCCATGACGGTGCGCCACTTGGGCCACTCGGAGTTGCCGACGCGGATCGCGACCGGGCTGCCGAGGGTCACCCCGTGCCGGAGCCCGCCGATGATCTCGACCTCGTCCTGCTCGAACGACATCCGCGCGCCCCGGCCATAGCCGAGCCGGCGCCGGGCCAGCTCACCGGCGATCTCCCCGGTGGTCACCTCGATGCCGGCGGGCACGCCCTCGAGCATCGCGACGAGGGCGGGACCGTGCGATTCCCCTGCAGTCAACCAGCGCAACACAGCGGTCAGTCTGTCACGCCCGGTGGCCGCCGCCGTGCGGTGCCCGCCGCGTCCCGCCCTGCGGACGCGGCGCG